>WTBX01000196.1 GCA_013138855.1 Methylococcaceae bacterium | reverse complement strand
TAATGCCGAGTTGTTCTGCAACAGCATGATAAGGCTGCGGTGTTAAAGGTAAACCCACTTGAGTGGCCTGCATGATTTGGCGGTCGATTTTTTCTAGCATAATATTTGGAAACGCGACTTTTAGTCGCGCACGAGACCCTCAAATGGACTAAAGACTACAGTGATATAAGTTATTTGGGTAATAAGCATGATGCTTGTAAGTATTCATCTCCCCCTTTGGAAAAGGGGGGTTGAGGGGGATTTATTTAATAAAATCTCCCCTAACCCCTCTTTTTTTAAGAGGGGGACTGAACACTTACTGATGCTTTAGTGTTTCGTGCGCGACTAAAAATCGCGGCTCCTACATTATTTTATAACGCCGCCTGTAAACTCTAATTGCTTCCATGCTTCAAATAATACAATAGCGACGGTATTGGAGAGATTTAAACTACGGCTACTTGCTTGCATGGGAAGATACAGCTTTTTATCGGCACTCATGGAGTCTAAAGTTTCAGCAGGAAGTCCGCGTGTTTCTGAGCCAAATAACAAAACATCGCCATCTTGAAATTTTGTTTCACTATAAATACTGCTACCTTTGGTTGTTAATGCAAACATGCGTTGAGGCTGGCGAGTGATAATAAAATCATTCAAGCTTGAATAGCGTTGCACATGCGCCCATTCATGGTAATCCAAGCCTGCACGGCGCAATTTTTTATCATCCAATTCAAAACCTAAAGGCTCGATTAAATGCAATGCTGCACCTGTGTTAGCACAAAGGCGAATGATATTACCCGTGTTAGCGGGGATGTCGGGTTCGTGTAAAACAATGTGCAGCATTTTATTTAAGAACTAAATTTCAGGGTATTGGAAACGCGACTTTTAGTCGCGCACGAATGATAATTACTCAAGCTATAGAAAGAACAAAGTCTGCGCGACTAAAAATCACATCTCCGTTTTATGCTTTTCGTGTCTTTCGTGGATAAAGAAATTAAGAATGCCTTCTGGTATTCCATATTTAAATCTCACTAAGGAGCGAGCATGAAATAACTTGAGTAACTTTAGGCGGTTTTAGACCTTCGAGGTCTTGAAGACCTCGAAGGTCTGCTTCTCATCAAGTTTAAAATTATAAAAAGATAAGTTGACTAACTTATTTGGTGCATATTCCTAAACATATTGAATAGATAAAATTTCGTATTCAATGTCTCCACTAGGCGCTTTAACAACCGCAACATCTTCAACTTCTTTACCGATTAATGCTCTTGCAATAGGCGAACCTACAGAAATACGATGTTCTTTAATATCGGCTTCATCTTCACCGACAATTTGATAGGTGATGGTTTCTTCGGTACCAATATTTTCAATTTCAACGGTTGCGCCAAAAATTACTTTGCCGCCTGCATCCATTTGAGTGACATCAATAATTTGTGCGTTAGATAACTTACCCTCAATTTCGGCAATGCGTCCCTCGGCAAAACTTTGTTGTTCTCGCGCCGCATGATATTCCGCATTTTCTTTTAAATCACCATGTTCACGCGCAGTGGCAATCGCTGTAATTATGCGTGGGCGCACCACTGATTTTAATTCTTCTAATTCTGCGCGTAATTTATTAGCACCGACAACGGTTAAAGGAAATTTGTTCATTGATAACTCCTAATGTAAAAAACCTGACAGATTCCAAAAAACTGTCAGGTCTCATCTTTTTAATCTAAAAAATGATAACTATTAATTTAAGCTGGCGTGTAAGTCTTGCAAGCAATTGACATCACCCGCATCTAATTCACCTAAGGCGTAACACGCCGCTTTTGCACCTGCAAGCGTGGTGTAATAAGTGACGCGATGCTGTAAGGCTTCGCGGCGCATGGTGAAAGAATCTGCAATTGCTTTTGAACCTTCGGTGGTATTGATGATTAATTGAATCTGGTCATTTTTAATCATATCCACGGTATTAGGTCGTCCTGCATTGACCTTGAAGACTTCTTCACAAGCAATATCAGCCTCTTTCAAGACCTTTGCAGTACCGCGTGTCGCAACGATTTCATAATTTTTATCAACGAGCATTTGTGCGATTTCAACAATTTTAGGTTTGTCTTCATTGCGAATACTAATTAATACTTTTCCATTATGACTTAAATCAACCCCTGCGGCGCGTTGTGATTTTGCGAAGGCTTCACCAAAAGTTTTACCTACGCCCATCACTTCGCCAGTCGATTTCATTTCAGGACCTAATAAAGAGTCTACACCGGGGAACTTAATGAAAGGAAATACCGCTTCTTTCACTGAAAAATAATCAGGAATACGTTCTTCGGTAATGCCTTGTTCAATTAACGATTTACCTGCCATACAACGTGCAGCAATTTTGGCTAAAGGATAGCCTGTGGCTTTCGATACAAACGGCGCGGTGCGTGAAGCTCTTGGATTTACTTCTAAGACATAAATATCATCGCCTTGAATCGCAAACTGAGTATTCATTAAACCACGAACCCCTAAAGCTTCTGCCATTTTAGCAACTTGTTCGCGTAGTCGGTCTTGAATATCTGTCGCTAATTCATAAGGTGGAATCGAGCAAGCTGAATCACCTGAGTGTACACCCGCTTGTTCGATATGTTCCATTAAACCGCCGATTAAGACCGTTTCGCCGTCATAAATCGCATCAACATCCATTTCTACCGCATCATTTAAGAAACGATCTAATAACACAGGGGAGTCATTAGAAACGCTGACCGCCTCTTTCATATAACGACGTAAACCCTCGTCATTAAAGACGATTTCCATGCCGCGTCCACCTAATACATAGGACGGACGAACCACTAAAGGATAACCCAAATCTTTCGCCAAAATAGACGCTTCTTCAGTAGAACGTGCGGTTGCATTAGGCGGTTGTTTAAGGTTTAAACGCTCTAAGAGTTTTTGGAATCGTTCTCTATCTTCGGCTAAATCAATCGAATCAGGTGAAGTGCCGATAATAGGCGCACCTGCCGCTTCTAAAGCGCGTGCTAGTTTCAACGGAGTCTGTCCACCATATTGAACAATCACGCCTTTAGGTTTTTCTAAATCAATAATTTCCAACACGTCTTCTAAAGTCAACGACTCGAAATAGAGTCTATCAGAAGTATCAAAATCAGTAGAAACCGTTTCAGGATTACAGTTAATCATGATGGTTTCATAACCGTCTTCGCGTAACGCTAAAGCGGCATGAACGCAGCAATAATCAAACTCGATCCCTTGACCAATTCGATTAGGCCCACCGCCTAAGATAATAATTTTTTCTTTATCAGTCGGGCGGGCTTCACATTCGCGTTCATAAGTAGAATATAAATAGGCGGTATCGGAATCAAATTCTGCCGCACAAGAATCTATGCGTTTATAAACGGGGCGAATATTATATTTATGGCGGGTATTACGAACTTCTGATTCTGATGCGTCTAATAATTTCGCTAAACGTGCATCCGCAAAACCTTTGCGTTTTAATTGAAAAATTTCTTTTTCGCTTAACGTTGCTAAAGTGCGCGTAGCTAAGGATTTTTCAGTGATGACTAAATCTTCAATTTGCGCTAAAAACCAAGGGTCGATTTTACTCGCTTCAAAGACTTCGTCTAAATTCATGCCACGACGGAAAGCGTCGGCAACATACCAGAGTCTATCTGCACCTGGGTGACGCATTTCGCGCTGGATTTTATCCATTGCGTCTTCATCATCACCTAAACCTTCGATTTCATCTAAACCTGACACACCGATTTCTAAACCGCGTAAGGCTTTTTGTAAAGACTCTTGGAACGTGCGTCCAATCGCCATCACTTCACCGACAGACTTCATTTGCGTGGTTAAACGGTCATCAGCTTGTGGGAATTTTTCAAAGGTAAAACGTGGAACTTTAGTGACGACATAATCAATGGTAGGCTCAAATGATGCGGGAGTCGCTCCGCCTGTGATTTCATTTTTCAATTCATCTAAGGTATAACCGACAGCCAATTTCGCCGCAACTTTTGCAATCGGAAAACCTGTGGCTTTTGAAGCTAAGGCAGATGAACGCGAAACACGCGGGTTCATCTCAATAACAACCATGCGCCCATCTTCTGGATTGATCGCTACCTGAACATTTGAACCACCTGTATCAACTCCAATTTCACGCAATACCGCTAAAGAGACATTACGCAGAATTTGATATTCTTTATCGGTTAATGTTTGTGCAGGCGCAACGGTAATCGAATCGCCAGTATGCACGCCCATTGGATCAAAGTTTTCAATCGAACAGACAATGATGCAATTGTCTTTTTTATCGCGCACCACTTCCATTTCGTATTCTTTCCAGCCGAGTACCGATTCTTCAATCAATAACTCATTAGTCGGGGATAAATACAAACCGCCTTCACAAATTTTAACAAACTCTTCTTTATTATAAGCGATACCACCACCACTACCGCCCATAGTAAATGATGGACGAATAACAGTTGGATAACCCACTTCTTGTTGCGCTTCAAAGGCTTCTTCCATGGTGTGTGCGGTTCGAGATTTTGCCACCTCAAACCCGATTTTAGCCATAGCTTCATTAAAAAGCTGACGGTCTTCGGCTTTATTAATCGCCTCTTTCGTCGCGCCTATCATTTCCACGTTGTATTTTTCTAAAACACCGTGTTTATCTAAATCTAAGGCACAATTTAACGCGGTTTGTCCGCCCATTGTCGGCAAAACGGCATCGGGACGTTCTTTCTCGATGATTTTTTCAACGGTTTGCCAGTCGATAGGCTCGATATAAATCGCGTCCGCCATATCGGGGTCGGTCATGATGGTCGCTGGATTCGAGTTGACCAGAATCACGCGGTAGCCTTCTTCGCGCAAGGCTTTACACGCTTGCGTTCCAGAATAATCAAACTCGCACGCTTGACCAATGACAATAGGGCCTGCACCCAGTAATAATATAGATTTTAAATCGGTTCTTTTTGGCATCTTGTTATGTGTAGGGAGGTAATTATTTCTTTCAAATTTTAATTTTTATAAATTGGACATAAAGTCAAAATCTTCAAGTATTCTAAACATCATTATGTACTTTATAACAACTTCATTTGTTCTATGTGATTAACAATATATGAAAATTCATCGCCATCAATACAGGTTACAGAAAAGTTTTTAATTGAATTTTTATTTATACCCTCTTTCAATCGATACAGACATTTATCGAATGTTTGTTTTTGACAATATTGACATACGGTAATTTCTTCGTTTTTACAAAACAAAGGTAATTTTTTTAATTCAATTACAATTTC
>WTBX01000137.1 GCA_013138855.1 Methylococcaceae bacterium | reverse complement strand
AAAGCATAATAACGGAAACGCGACTTCTAGTCGCGCAGTGTGATCTTTCTATAGTTTGAGTAAGCATGACTCGTGCGCGACTAGAAGTCGCGTTTCCAATACCCTGAAATTTAAAGTAGATACCTTTTGTTTTACCACGAAGCATACAAAGTTTTAAATTCTTCAACTTCGTGGTGAAATTTTCTTTTAATTCCAGTCGTTATTAAGTAGCAGATTTTCTGAGAATGCGCTCAAATTTTTCTGCATAAGTTTTGACTAAGTTTGCTTTATCTAAGCCATTGATGATTTTTCTAGCATTTCTATAATCAGCGCGGTCTTTAGAAATATAGCTACTTAATCTACGCCCTGTAAAAGTACCATGACGCATTCCATGAGACATGATTTTATAAGCAATCACAGGCTCTAAAGCTTTCTCTGGGTTATTAACTAAATCATAACCTAGAGCTCCACCTAATTTTTTATAATTATTTTTCCAAGTAATTTGCACAAAACCTCGACCGCGATATTTATAACCATCGCCTTTGACAGTGTTACCATTGCGTTTAGCGCGGGATCTACGGCTAGCAGTATTGGCTAACACAGGATCATATTTATTAAAATAAGAACGGCCACCATATTCTGTAATCGGTAAAAATTTATTGGCGGTTTCATGCTTAATAGTCGCTAACATGTATGCCATATATTTAATGTAAGTGATGTCTTCGTCTTGCTCAAAAGATAATAATAATGAGCCTAAGCCATTAACTTGGCTTTGATTTAAAGAGCCAAAAGTATCTCTATAGGCTGCAAAAAATTTCTTTCGATTAAATTGATGCTCTGAGGTAATTTGAACCGTATCTTCAACCAACGTGCCTTCTTCATCAACAATCTCTTCTACATCTATGCCACCATTTGTCGCTGGTTCATAAGGGTTAATTTCTACATTAAGGTTTGTAGGTTCATAAACCCATTTAAGCGTTAAAAAATCAGTTAGCTGCGAAAAAAAGCTATTCGTTGGAATGACAATTTTTTGCCCAACACTGATTCTATTGGCATTTTTAATATTAGTATTGGCTTTTAATATTTTAGTAACAGTAACATCATGATTTCTGGCGATTTTATCTAAGCTATCACCACTTTTTATGGTGTAAACGATTGACCCTTCAGAAATAGGGGAATTACCCGTTGGAATTTCAACAACTTGCCCAACTCTAATACTATTCGCATTAGAAATATTGGGATTAACTGCTAAAATTTGAGTCATCGTAACATTATAACGCTGTGCAACCGCCCCTAAAGTATCGCCACTTTTAATGGTATAACTCATTTTGTTTACCCCTTTTTCTTGTTATGCGGATTAGAATGTTTTTGATTATGCCGAAAACTCTTTAGTATGACAACCATGCAAGGCTTTCTAGCGTTGTTCCTGTAGGATTATATTCAGCTCCTATCCAGCCTTGATAATTTGACTGTTCAATGCTTAAAAAAAGCGATTTGAAATCAATTTCACCTGTACTCGGCTGTCCACGATTAGGCGCGTCTGCAAATTGAATATGTCCAATTTTATCCACGTATTGTTGGATGATAGTCGCACAATCTTCGCCCATCTTGTACATGTGATAAATATCATATTGCATTAATAAATCAGGGTGATTAATTTCTTGCTGAATCGCTCGCATTTGCTCGCTATTGTTCACAATAAACTGCGGCATATCAATCGTATTAATCGCTTCAAATACAGTTTTAATACCTAAGGGTGAAAAGGCTTTAAGCGCGTAACGCAAATTTTCTTTAAAGGTTTCTAAATATAACGCTGTTTTACTGTCATCAAAACATCGCCCTGCTAATACATTAATCACCTTAGGTTTTAAAATTTCAGCATAAGCGACAGTTTGCTCCACGGCGCGTTTAAACTGCGCTTGTTTTTCTGGCACAGCCGCTAAACCTTCGCCTCCTTGTAACAAATCATCAGCATCAACATTAAATAAAACCAACTTTAATGAATGTTCATTTAAAGCCTGTTGTATTTGTTCGGGCGATAAGGAATAGGGAAATTGAATTTCTACGGCATTGAATCCCGCCTCTTTTGCCATTTTAAAACGGTCGATTAATTCGACTTCTTTAAATAGCATACTTAAATTAGCAGTAAATTTTAGCATTTATGTATTTGTATAATATTTGGGGGTATTCAGACCTGCGAGGTTTTTAAAACCTCGCAGGTCTACGTCACAGCATTAATCTTTATTAAACAACTTAATTAAGGTCGAAGGGTCTTGCTCTAAAAACCCATGACTCCCATGCAGTTGCATGAGTTGAGCCGCCAAGCCAGACATCGGGATTGCATTACCTTGTTTACTGGAAACATCCACTGCCATATTTAAATCTTTTAATAAAGTTTTCACTTTCCATTTTACAGGTTCAAAATTTTCTGCCGCCATTTCAGGGGCAACGATTTGCAAGGGTTTGGAATCTGCAAAGCCCCCTGCTAACGCTGCTGGAATTTTTTCAGCATCAACCCCTGCTTTTTGCGCTAAAGCAATCATTTCACCAATCACTAACACATTGCAACTGACAATCATTTGATTACAGATTTTAGTGACTTGCCCGCTCCCTAAATCGCCCATGTGGGTTAATTGTTTGTATAAGGGTTTTAAAACGATTCGGGTTGTTGCTATATCCTCAGCTTTACCGCCCGCCATAATTGCCAGCGTTCCTTGTTCCGCGCCGACTGTCCCACCCGAAACAGGCGCATCAACCCATGAAATATTGCATTGTTGTTGTAATTTAGCGGCTAATTCGCGGGTGGTTTCGGGGTGAATACTGGATAAATCTATAATCAATTTATCACTTGCGCCACTATTAATAATAGATTGCTCAACGACTTCAACAACCGCATCACTATCAGTCAAACATAATAAGATAACATCAGAGGCTTGCACTAATGAGGCTATGGAATCTTGAGCCATCGCGCCTTTATCTATAACGGCTTGCAGTTTTTCTGGGGTTCTATTCCAGACATTAACGCTAAAACCTGCGTCTAATAAACGTAAGGTCATCGGCTTGCCCATTAAGCCTATGCCGATAAATCCTAGGGTAATATTTTGTATTGTCATATTATTCTTAAAAATTGGTTCATTTAAGTATTTTTTAAACTTAAACGAACATCTGAGATTGTGATAAACAATTTATTTTTCATCCCCAAAAAAGCAGTAAAGCCAAATTTTTCGTAAAATTGAACTGCGCCTTCTTTAGCATCAACAACAATCAATGGAAAGCCTATTGTTTCACTCGTGGACAATAGTTTTTTTAAGGCATCAATTAATACCCACTCACCAAAACCGCGTTTGGCATAGCGTTTATCCACCGCCAAACGTGCAATTAATCCTGCGGCTTGAGTCGCTTGATGTTTTTTTTGTAATTTTGTGGGTAATTTTTGCAAATCAACGGCTGTCATGGTTAAAGTGTAATACGCGATAATATACTCAGGTTGAGATGCATCTTCTAAAACAAAAGTCCTGCTATTGTCCTTGCTTGACTGCTGATTTGCCATGAGGCATAAATAATTATTCAAAACGTCAACACCACAATCAAAACGATGGCGATTATGCTTTTTTTTATCAAGCGGAACGCTAATCATTGTTGGGTTTTACTTTCATAAGATTTAGCAGCTTGCTGTAAGCGTTGATTGATTTTAGCAGGCGCATCTAAGGCATTAATAAGTTGCATGGCATCTGCTTGATTAAGCTTTAATAACTGTTCCCTTTCCATGATTTGTTTAGCTTTTTCAACAGCCGCACTCAATACGAAAGTATTAATGCTAGACATTCCAGCAAAGGCGGCGGCTTGTGATAATAGAGTTTGAGTATCTGTATCGACTCTAGCGGTTATACGCGGTAAATTAGTCGTCATATTGCATCCTTAAAAAGTGTCAGTTTGGCACATTATGAGTATGACAGTCTTTGTTTTTTAAATCAATATATGAGGCAGGTCTTAACTATTACTCAAAAACTGTTTTGAATCAATGCGCCAACTGTCTACCCAGTTAAGCATTTTTGAGGCGGGCATCGGTCTAGCTATACCGTAACCTTGCGCTAATTCACAGCCCATTTTTAATAATTGTACGCCATGTGCGCCTGTCTCAACCCCTTCTGCAATAACCTCTCTATGAAAAGCATTCGCTAATCCTATCGTTCCATTGATGATGGCTAAATCATCTTGATCGGTGAGCATGTCGCGCACAAAGGTTTGATCTATTGGCATCCTTCATTTCTCGCTTGACAGTTTCAAAATCACAAAAAATCATATTTTTTTATTAGTTATAAAAATCAATGTGTTATGAGCTTATAAAAAATTTATTTTATTTTTTGAACCCTTCATGTGTCAACTACTTTTAGACTTTATGAAGGATACCAAATATCTAATATTTTAATTTTTCAAAATGCACATCATTAACTGATGTTACGCAGAGGAATGAAAAAACAGGTTTTTTCACATTTACAAATATTTTAATGCCCATCATATAAAAGTGGAGTCCAAAACATGTTTTGGACTCCAGTTTATAAAGCAAGATTGTTTATTTTGAACGTTAGTGAAAAAACTTGTTTTTTCACTCCGAACGGAAAAATGTTCATTACCTATTATTTCGATTATTTGTTTTTTGCGTAACATCAGTCATTAAATGATTTTGATTATCTCGCATTAATTGATACTGATAAATAGTTTTATAAATCCGTAAAAAAGCATACACTCTTAAATAATCAAAAAGATAAACAAAGGACACGCAAATGAGTCAGACCATTATCGAACAAATGATTTTGCAAAATGATGATAACCGCATTAGTGAAGTGGTGGTATTCAGCAATCAAGCCTATTTAAAACGACAAGTTAAA
>WTBX01000380.1 GCA_013138855.1 Methylococcaceae bacterium | reverse complement strand
AATAGACCACCGACAACAGAGAAATATTTCGCTACGCTCAATAAGCTAGCCCAACCTACAAATACCTTTGTCAAAATCGGAAATTAAACAACGATAACAAACAAAACAAAAACTTCGTATGACAGCTATTTTAACCCTACAAAAAAAAGGCGTTGTGGTATTAAAAAATATTTTTGATGCTAAGCAATTAAGCAATTTAATTCGCATAACAACCCAATGCTTTCAAGATATTGAAACCTTAATTCAAAAAAAAGGCATCAAACAAGTTAAAGAACATTTACCCGCGCAATATAATTTTTTACCCTACGTGACTTCACTAAATATTTGTGCATTAGATGACTACGATAATTTAGCTACCACAGAAGCATTAAACTTACTTAAAAATCAAGTAATCAAACTAATTTTAACTGAAACTCTAGGCGAAAATTTTAAAATAGACTTAACTCAAGCTTGGCTAAGAAAACAATATGCCCCCGCTAATTACCATGAATTGCATCACCCTCATTGCTGGCATCAAGATGGCTCATTAGGGCTTGATATTCCATTAACATCTGCACAGCCTTATTTAAATATTCCTTTAAATAATTTAATCACCTGCTGGTTGCCATTAACCCCCTGTGGCATACAAAGTCCTAGCTTAAAGTTTATTACTCAACCACTTCAAAAGCCTTTACACTTTACTTATTTAAACGAAGAAAGCTTAAGAAAAATATTTGTTGAAAAAGATTTTTTTTCACCTGAATTAAACATCGGTGATATGGTTATTTTTTTAAATGGCACATTACATAAAACCCACGTTAATTCTAAGATGAACAGCGATAGAATTAGTCTGGAGTTTAGAGTTTTTCAGCCAAGTAAGATGAACTAATTTTTTTAAGGAAAATAAAATCAAGAACTACATAAGACTGGCGGCTATCCGAAAGACGTAGTCTTTTGGGTAGCTGCCAGTCCCCACTAAATATTGTCAATATAAGTGTGGGGGCTGGCAGCAAACTAAAGGGCTTCGCCCTTCAGCTTGCCGCCAGCCTTTTAATTGCATAGGCCGAAATATTTAATTTTATGATTTACCATTTTCTGGCAAATCTAACATTTCAGGTAAAGAGGTTGCGCCTTCCAATTCTGGATAATGTTTTCTATTCGATAACACAATAGCAACGTGCATCCATGTTAAAGACACGCAGACAATAGCGAATAGCAGCATAAAACAGCTAGTCCAAACGCCAATTAAATCATTCATTAAACCAAAGCAAATCGGTAATATAAAACCGCCTAAGCCACCAATCATTCCAACTAACCCACCCACTGAGCCTACATGGTCTGGATAATAAACAGGAATATGTTTATAGACTGCGGCTTTTCCTAGTGACATAAAAAAACCTAAGATAATCGTTAAAATCACAAAAGGCACTAAACCAATCGCCAGCGTAAATTTAATATCGCCTTTGATACCGTGAACAACATAATCGGTTGCAGGGTAGGACATAAAAAATAAACACACTAGGCAACTAATAAAAGTTAAATACATAACTTTTCGCGCACCGATTTTATCCGACATCCAACCGCCTAAGGCTCTAAAGACACTACCAGGAAGCGCGTAACAAGCGGCAAGCATCCCCGCTGTTCCAATCTCTAAGCCATAAACTCCCATATAATAACGCGGCAACCATAAAGCCAACGCGACATAAGCACCAAAAACAAAGAAGTAATAGGTCGCAAATCGCCATACTTGTAAATGTTTTAACGGTGTAAGTTGCATCCAAGCAGGTCTTACTTTTTCACCACGGTCTTTTCTTGCTTTAGTGGAGGGGTCTTCCTCTGTCACAAACCAAAAAATAATGGCTGTTGTAAAAAGTATAACTGCATAAATCCTCGCGACATTTTCCCAACCATAAGCGACCAATAAAAAAGGGGCGCCAAAGTTTGTGATCGCAGCACCGACATTCCCCATACCAAAAACACCTAATGCTGTACCTTGGTGTCCTTTATCATACCAACGAGAAACATAAGCAATACCGACAGCAAATGATCCGCCTGCTAGGCCAACCCCTAATGCTGCGACTAAATACATTTGATAAGTAGAAACACTGGCTAATAACCAAACCGCAACCGAGGTTGTCAGCATGAGGATAAAGTAAACAATACGACCGCCGTATTGGTCAGTCCAAATACCTAAAAAGATTCGGCTCAAAGAGCCTGTAAGAATTGGGGTGGCGACTAATAAACCAAATTCGGTATCATTTAAACCTAAATTTTGCTTTATTTTAATACCAATAATTGAAAAAATTGTCCATACCGCAAAACATACCGTAAAAGCTAAGGTGCTAATGACCAAGCTTTTAGTCTGTTGTTGACTACTAATACCTTCAATTTCATGCATAAAAAAACCTCCTTTATTGTAAATACTCATTAAATAAGTCTGTTATTAAGATAATCATACTCCATAATTAACAAGCTGTGGTCTGAAAAACCATACTCTTTTAAGCACATTAAATCTTGGCAGCTTTCATAACAGTAACAAAATAATTAATTACTTAGAGTATACGGAAACGCGACTTTTAGTCGCGCACGAGTCCTAAACACCGTCAAAATCTATAAATTTTTAGGCATCCTTCATAACACTAATTTTTAAGACTTTTGTTTTACCACGAAGAATACGAAGTTTTAAATTCCTCAACTTCATGACCTTCGTGCGCGACTAAAAGTCGCGTCTCCTCTATTCTATTTGTAGACGTTTTAACAAGCGATAAAAGTTGCCCTTATCCAATCCTAAAACATTCGCGGTTTTAGACTTATTATGATTACATTGCTTTAATTTTTGCGTTATTAACTTTTTTTGAAATTCATCAACTTGAGTTTTAAGGTCTTGTTGAGAGGAAAAAGTTAAGGGTGGTGATTCATTTAATAAAGCTGAGGGCATTTCTGCAACCATTGTAATATCTAAATGTTCGCAGCAAATGGTGACTACACGTTTATGATGTTCACTGGCAGCAACAGCTTTTAGGGCGGCTCGACTAAGTAAATGTTCTAATTCTCGAATATTACCTAGCCACTGATAAGCTAATAGTGCCTTTTTAGCGTCACTATCTAATCTTAGCCCTTGTACTGCGAGACGCTGTTTATTTTTCTCCAAAAATAGCCCCGCAATTAATAACACATCCTTACCACGCTCTCTTAACGGTGGCACATGAATGGGATAAACCGCGAGACGATGATATAAGTCAGGACGAAACAGACCGTCTGCCACACCTTTTTGTAAATTACGATTCGTTGCAGCAATAACCCGTAGATCAACTTTTATATATTGATCGCTGCCTACCCGTTGAATTTCACCATTTTGTAAAGTCCGCAGTATTTTAGCTTGCAACACTAAGGGTAATTCCCCCACTTCATCTAAAAAAATCGTACCCCCATCGGCTAACTCAAACTTACCACTTCTATCGGCGGTTGCTCCGGAAAACGCGCCTTTAAGATGTCCAAATAATTCGCTTTCGGCAATAGTTTCAGGCAAAGCTGCACAATTTACATAAATCATCGCTTGCTCTGCGCGTTTAGAACTTGCGTGTATTTGTTGAGCAACGAGTTCTTTACCTACCCCTGTTTCACCTAATATCAGCACCGCTAAATCTGATT
>WTBX01000423.1 GCA_013138855.1 Methylococcaceae bacterium | reverse complement strand
CGCGGTGTTATTTTAAGTCTGTTAATTCAAACACCCGATAGTGTCGAGCGTATTAAACAAGGAGGTGTTGTCGGTTATATTATTCTGGTAATGGGAGTATTAGGGTTTATTTATGCGGTATTCAGATTAATTCAACTCTCGTTGACTGGCAAAAAAATGACCCAGCAAATGCAGCAAGAAAAAGCTAATGATGATAACCCTCTCGGTAGAGTCTTACTCGCCGCTCAACAAAACGATAAAGCCATCACTGAAAATGGTAATTTGGAATTATTACTTGATGAAGCGATTACGCGAGAAGCCCCTGTTTTAGAACAAGGTTTATCAATGATAAAACTATTGGCAGCCGTTGCTCCGTTATTAGGTTTATTAGGAACCGTTACAGGGATGATTGCGACCTTCCAAGCGATTAGCTTATTTGGTACAGGTGACCCTAAATTAATGGCAAACGGCATTTCACAAGCACTCGTAACCACCATGCTAGGCTTATGCGTGGCGATTCCGCTATTATTTTTACATAGCATAGTCGCAGCTCGCAGCCGTACTTTAATACAAATATTAGATGAACAAAGCGCGGGACTATTAAGCCGCCGATTGGAAAAATAATGAATCCTATCAGTAGCTTTTTTGATGCCATTGATACCTTTTTGCATTCTGGCGGCACTATACTGTGGGTAATACTATTCGTATCCATCACATTATGGTGTTTACTTGCGGAACGTTTATTATTTTTTAAACTCGTTTATCCAGCATTACGCCTACAATGGTTATCAGAATGGGAACAGCGTAGCGACAAAGTATCGCAATCCGCATTAAATATTCGAGAAAGTATTATTTCCGAAGCCTTTATCAGTATGAATAAAACCCTACCGATTATTAAAATGCTAATAAAGCTCTGTCCATTATTAGGCTTGCTAGGGACGGTGACAGGAATGATTCATGTATTTGATGTGCTTGCCGTAACAGGCACAGGTAATGCTAGAGCAATGGCATCGGGTGTATCTCATGCCACTATTCCAACAATGGCGGGCATGGTGATTGCAATTTCTGGACTTTATTTCAACAAACTTATTGAAGAGCGCGTCAGTAACGAAACTCATCAACTGGCCGATTTATTAAAATATCATTAATAATTATCAATTAACCATTAACAATTAAAGCTTATGCGCCGTCGTTCCAGTCGTTCCAACACAGAACAAGAAGCCGATATAGATATGACACCGATGCTAGACATCGTGTTTATCATGCTAATTTTCTTTATCGTCACCACCTCATTCGTCAAAGAATCAGGCATAGAAGTCAACCGTCCTTCCGCAGAAACCGCCACCCGTAAGGAAAGTGCGAATATTATTATTGGCATTAAACCCAATGGTGATGTTTGGATAGACAAAAGACTGGTTGATATACGCGCTGTGCGAGCTAATATCGCCCGCCTGCAAGCAGAAAACCCGTTAGGGGCTGTGATTATCGCTGCTGACAAAGAATCTAAAACAAAAATATTGATTCAAGTCATGGATCAAGTCCGTTTAGCAGGGGTCATGAATGCCTCCATAGCCACCGATATAGAATAATCGTGAAGCGTCCAGCCATAGCCTTAATTTCAGGAATCTTTATTTCATTAGCCTTGTTCTGGCTAATGCAGGCGATGATTAGCAATAATCAGCAGCCATTAAAAAAAGATAACTCCATGCAAATGACGGACTTTATTAAGCTTAAAAAAGCTGAAACAGAAAGCGAAAGTGTCCGTCAATTACAAGAAGAGCCTCCTCCACCTCCTCCGCCCCCCCCTCCACCACCCATAGAGCAAAAGCCCTTACCAGAAATGGAAATACCCGAGCTAGATATTCCTCAGCCCGACGTATTGAATAGTGCAGACGTGCAAGTAGCGGTGGTAAAAAAGCCTAAGCCCAAGCCTAAAAAGCCCATTAAGATAAAACAGGTAAAAACTAAAACCACCGTTGTTGCCTCACCTGTTACGACAGCGAAACCGACAAAAGTGGTGGTCAAAAAGCCCGTAAAAGTCGCGCCACCGAAAATGTCGAATAAGGTTAATGCTAATGTTCGAGCAACTTATAAAGTCGCGCCGAAATATCCCAAAAAAGCGGCAAACCGTAGGCAACAAGGCTGGGTGAAAGTACAATTTATTATTACCGCAAGCGGTAGGGTTAAAAGTCCCTTTGTCATTTCCTCTAAACCTAGTGGTGTTTTTGATAAAGCAGCATTGAAAGCGATTCGCCGCTGGAAATTTAAGGCTAAAGTCGTTAATGGTCACAAGGTCGCTCAACGAGCAGTGCAAACAATAAGATTTAAATTACGATGAAAAACTTATTAAGTCTAATCGTTCCCACGCTCTGCGTGGGAATGCCTACAAGGACGCTCCAGCGTTCTGCCACACAACGCAGGAGCGTTGTAAACTGCATTCCCACGCAGAGCGTGGGAACGAGAAAGAACTTAGACCTCCGAGGTTTTAAAAACCTCGGAGGTCTTTTAATCGCAGTAAGCCTCTGCATTGCCAGTCCAAGCTTTGCAGGCACAGTCTCCGCCCCTGTTTATAGTCAATTAAAAAGAGCCGATAGACTGATCGCCCAAAAATCTTATGCCCAAGCAGAAAAAACGCTACAACAACGCTTAAAACATCGCAATAGTCGCTATGAAAAAGCCGTATTACTACGCAGCTTATCCTCGGTTTATGGCGCACAAAAATTATATGAACAAGCGATAAAACAGCTCAGTAATGCTCTTGCAATCAAATCCCTACCCTATGGCGCGACTCAAAAAGCACAACTAACATTAGGGCAATTTTATCTAGCCAATAAACAACAAGATAAAGCTCTAACTATTTTAGAACCGTGGTTAAAAAGAAACCCCAACCCTAAACCCAAAACGGCCATATTGTTAGCAAACCTACTGAGTCAGCATAAAAAATACGATCAAGCCCTGCCATTGGTAAAAAAAGCGGTAGCTTCAACAACAAACCCGCCCAAAGCATGGACAGAGTTACAGCTCGCTTTAGGCTATAAAGTAAAAGATTATGCCGCTGCGATTACGGTGTTAAAAGAATCACTGAAAAAAGAACCTGACAACAAAGCCTATTGGCAACAACTCAGCACCGCTTATCACAATGCAGAAAACTACGGAAAAGCCGCCAGCATCACACACCTAGCCTTTCAACGCGGTTTTTTAAAGACAGAAAGCGAATTAATCGAATTAGCAGAGTTATTTTTATACGCCAAAACCCCCCATAAAGCCGCGCAATTTTTACAACAACAATTTGCTAAAAAATCATTAAAGGAAAACGCTGAAACTTTAGAATTACTCGGTGATGCGTGGTTACAAGCCAAAGAACAAGCCCCCGCTCAAAAAGCTTTAGAAGCCGCACTTAAGCTAAAAGAAAAAGCCTCTCTATACGAAAAACTAGCCAAAATTTACAGCCATCAAAAAAACTGGCAACAAGCACTTGATGCTTTTCATAAAGCTTTAGAATTAGGTAACTTCAAACTACAAAGTGATAGCCAATTATTGCTCGGCATCACCTATTATCATCTTAAAGACCAAGAACAAGCCGAATCGGCCTTCGAAGCGGCTATTCTTGATAAAAACAGCGCACAAGCCGCGCAGCAATGGTTAAACCATCTTAAAAACACTAAGGAATAACTACTTCATTCCCAAGTAGAGTACGCATCGCGTACCAAAATTATTATAAATCGCTCAATGCCAGAAGGTATGCAATGCATACCTTAATTGGCTTTCGAACCAGTTTCAAACAATTAAAGAACCATCCAATCTTAAATTCATAACCAAATCTAGAATCATTCTATTTTTTGCATCTTCTTTCTATTTCTTCATGTAACGCCTTGCTCATAGTCGAATATCTCACAGCAAAACCGTTACTATATCCTCCTTTTTTAGGTTTCATTCTAATCCTTCCTGTATTATCAAAATGCCCCTGCGCTATAAGGTCAATTAATTTGTCTAGCTGGACAAGATGGTAATCTTCCTTGTGTGTCGTTAAAGTAATGTCGAAACCTTTTTCTGTTATGTTTCTTTTACCTTTAATATGAGGATAAACTTTTTCTCCTTTGCTATTTATTGCCCACAAGTCTAAAAAAAAGCCATCGGAGGTTACTTTAAAAGTCATATTTTTTCCTACTTCGTTATAGCGTTCAAAAGAGTTGATGTGAAATTAATCATTAACACTGGTTAGACCTTAATATCATCAGAAAAAAGACACAATGCAGACATCAACAAAAAACTTCCCCATGTTGATTCAACCAGCTCTTCCTCAGTTCTCGTTTTATAACAACAGCCCCAAAAAATTCCCGTTTCATCATTAAAATAAGCACTGTGAATAATCGCACTAATTTGCTGATGAGCATCATTGCGCCAACTTTCACCATGTGGAGCTAATTCAGCTAATGACAACATTGCTAGTGAAGCAATCACGGTTGCAGATACATCGCAAAGAGCTTCGGGTTTAGTTAATTTATTTGCTGGAAAGGCATTAGGGCGTGAACGCAACCAATATTCACAGGCTTTAATCGCTAGGCTTAAATAAGGTTCGCCCCAGCGTTCAGCCGCACGCACTAAACCTAACATTGCCCATGCTTGACCGCGTGACCAATCGCCCTCCTCGCCTAGCGTTTCAAAACTGCCGCCTTTAAAATGGGCGTGAGCGTGAAATGCGCCGTTATCATTTCCTAATGTGCTTAATAAAGTATCGACGTGATTTTTCAAGATGATTTGATGTTCGTCTTGTTCGCTACGGCTTAGTAATTGAATGACTGCGGCAAGGCTGTCAATATTGATGATTTGATTACCCTCTTTACCTCCACCCATTGCTGTGCCTAAGGGAATGGCTTTTATTTCTGCATTGTAAGAGGCGATAATCGTTTCGATGGATTTTGAGACTAAATTTTTCGCTTCATTATCATCAAACCATTGTGCGCCTAAAGCCGCACCGTAGTGAAAAACCATACTACGGTTTATGGAGTCATCATTTAACCTACCTTGTAAGCGTTGACTAATAGCAGCGGCTTTATTGCGATCGTTTTCTGCTTGAGTGATTTGCGCTTTTAACCACCATTCTGCTGCCCAGAATCCGCCTACCCATGAGCCGCCTTTGGAGATTAGCCATTGGTCACTGTCTTTAGGAGAGAAAACAGGAAAGCCGTTTTCGCAATGTTTATCTAGGGTTTCCATGCGTTGAAATAATAGCTCAATGGCTTTACTTATTTCATCGCGGTTGAGTAATTTATCTTTACTGTTATCTACTCTATTTTCTGGCATATTCATTAATAATTTTCCTTTTAGATCTGGTGACCATTCGCAACGCTAGCTTGGTTTTCAGACCTACGAGGTCTTTAAGACCTCGTAGGTCTAAGCCTCGATTAAAATTCTAAATTCACCATCATGTAAGCTAAATCCGCATCTTTTTTTCCTTTGTAAAAACTTTCAGTAACACTGCCACCAAAAGCATGACCGTAATAAACCCGCCATGAAATATGCTCATTAATTCTATGAGTGAAATTCACATCCACTAACTGTCCAATATCGGTATTACCATTAGTCGGTCTGCCCATATAACCAAAGGCACCCGAACGCGAGGTTGCACCGTGTCCGCCATAAAATAAATCATTCGATTCATTAACGGTGAGTTGATGAAAACTAAAGGTCAAATTACTTTTAGGTATCGGCGTTAGCGATAATTCCACAAAAGTATCTTGGATATTCATCATGTTATAAAACGGAAACTTAGCGAATGCTCGACCGCTAGGAAGTCCTAAGAAAAAGGTATTGTGCTGATTATCATTCGGATTATCATCACCTGAGCTAGTGTAATAAACGGCTCTAAGCGAAGGTTTTAACGGCACTTCATCCCATTGATAACTGACTTCGGCATCAAAAGCCCACGCGCTATGATCTTGGTTTGTCCAGTCACCGAATTGATACGCGCCCCACATCAAAGCATCGGCGGTACCTGAGCCAACTTTATGTTGTGTTAAGGCATGTGCGCCTAGGGTGTGTAATTCTAAATTATGCGTTTCTAATGAAGGGCGATTAGCTGCACTGCGGTTATCAGTGACTTTCGTTTGGCGGTCATCGTTGTAATACATGTAAAACAAACGCCCTTCTGTGCCTTTTAATAAGGCATCTTTTTTACTGGTTAAGGCGGTGTAAAAAACATTAACATCGCTGATTTCATGCTGTCCTTGTACATTGAAACCGCCTTGTGTGGGGCGAAATCCGCTAGCCGTGAAGTTATAATCAGGCTGATCATAGCTTAATGAAAAGCCGTCAAAGGTACGCTGCATATAGACCACATAAGTCCCGAGTAAGCGTTGGGCAATGCGTTTGCGTTTAGTCATATCAAACTTGCGGTTGCCTGTTTTGTATTCCATGCCATCCATGTATTCAAAGCGTCCGAGTTTTAATGACAGTCCTTTTAGTCCTAATTCATCCGCTTTAAACGTTAAATACGCCTGACGTAAGAAAGTATTTTCAGGTGATGTGGAACGAGTTAATGCAAAATACGCACCGCCTAAACCTAATGCACCCCCTGGTTTGGAAATTGAATCATCAGGAACACCAAACGCACCTAAATATTGTCCTTCCACATACCCATCTACATAGTCGCTCTTAAGCTCTAAGCCTAATCTAGCACGCACGCCCCATAAGTCGTATTGGTTGTTATTGTTGACCGCAGGACTGGGCTGAAAATAATTCCATGCTTCGTAACTGCCTTGTAAATGTCCTTTGATGCGTAGGTAATCGTTAATTTGTCCTAAGGGTCGTTTTTTTTCTTTCTCAGCGGCTAAAGCGTTACCTTGTAAAAGTGTGGCGATGATTAGCGCACTGATACAGGATTTTTTATTTATTTTGTTGTGATTCCCCATTACTTCCTCTTAAACTATGTATTTATATTTGACGCTAGCGCGTCTAACACTGAGTTCCCACGCTGGCGCGTGGGAACCAGATTTAATCTGTTTTATTTTTATGCAAATTTTCTCTTCAAAAGACGGCACTTCCCTCGCCTGTTGGCAAAGTGGTCACGGTGAGCCTTTATTACTGCTTCATGGTACAAGTGGCGATCATTTAACTTTCTCTCCGATAATAGAAAAGCTCTCACAACACTTTAGTGTTTGGTCGCTGGATAGACGTGGGCGCGGTCAAAGTGGTGATGCCGAACATTATTCCTTGATGTCTGAATGTGATGATGTGGCAGCGGTGGTTGAGGCTATCGGTGGACAGGTTCATATTTTTGCTCATTCCTTTGGCGGTTTATGTGCGTTGAAGGCGGCGCGATTAACTAAAAATATCGGCAAGTTGATGATTTATGAAGCTCCTTTGTCATTGAAAGGGAGTTCTTGGTCAGATAGTCTTAATCAGCACATGCAAAGTTTGTTAGATGCAGGTCATCGAGAAGAATTATTAGTGATGTTTTTGACTGAGATTGTGGGTGCGTCTAATAAAGAAATTGGGATAATTAAAAATGCAGACACATGGGATGAGCGCGTTGCAGCAGCACATACTATTCTTCGTGAGTTGCAGGTTGTTGATAGCTATGTTTTTGAGGCTGAAAAATTTCAAGCGGTGATTGTTCCGACGTTGTTATTTTTAGGGGCTGAAAGTCCTGAGCGGCGACGAGTTATCGCCAATACCTTGGAACAAAGTTTGCCTAATAGTTCTATTGTTGAGCTTTTAGGTCAGCAGCATGGCGCGGTTAGGACTGCGCCTGATTTATTGGTTGATAAGAT
>WTBX01000182.1 GCA_013138855.1 Methylococcaceae bacterium | reverse complement strand
CACGTACAAAAGCCTTCTGATAAAATACCCCGAAAACTCATAGCATTAACCCCAAAACAGCCGCCATGAAAAAATTTCCCATAGGCATACAAACCTTTTCAAAAATCATTGAAAATAATTATTATTACATTGATAAAACCCCATTAATCACCGAATTAGTTGAAAAAGGCGAATATTATTTTCTTTCGCGTCCTCGTCGGTTTGGAAAATCCCTACTCGTTAGCACCTTAATCTCAGCATTCAAAGGTGAAAAAGAGTTATTTAAAGATTTATATTTAGAAAAAAACTGGGACTGGTCACAGCAATACCCTGTGATTGATATAAGCTTCGGACGTGGTGTTTTTAATTCTATATCAACCTTAGAGCAACGCTTTAAAGCCATTCTTGATGAAATAGCGACTTATAACGCGCTAACATTAACTCAGGAAGACTTGGCAAACCGCTTTATAGAATTAATACAAGCTTTATACAACACCACAGGGCAAAAAGTCGTTGTCTTAGTCGATGAATATGACAAACCCATTTTAGATAATATTGATAACCCAGAACAAGCCTTAGCAATGCGCGAAGCCTTAAAAAATATCTACTCTGTCATCAAAGACAGTGATAAATATATTAAATTCGTCTTACTCACAGGGGTCAGTAAATTTAGCAAAGCCGGCTTATTTAGTGGCTTAAACAACTTGGAAGATATTACTCTAAATAGTGATTATGCGACGCTTTGCGGCTATACCGAAGCTGAAATAAAACAAACTTTCACCGAACATTTACACGATGTTGATTTTAAAAAATTAAGACAATGGTATAACGGCTATAATTTTTTAGGCGAAAAAGTCTACAACCCTTTTGATGTTTTATTATTCTTAAAAAACAAAGAGTTTAAAAATTATTGGTTTGAAACAGGCAGTCCATCATTTTTATTAAAACTGGTTAGAGAACGACAATACACAACCCCTAATATGGAAAGTATTTTCTTAACCGAAGCGGATTTAGGGAGCTTTGATGTTAATGATATAACACTGGAGACTTTATTATTTCAAACAGGTTATTTAACCATTGAAAGCGTGGAAGATTTAGGCGAAGACAAACTGTTTTATTTGAAATATCCTAATCGCGAGGTTAAAGCCAGTTTAAATCAATATTTATTACGCGATTTAACTCACACCACGCCTAGCGAAATTACCCGCAATCGCGTACAAGTTTATAGAGCCTTGCAAGCAGCAGATTTTAAAATGCTAGAACAAAGCTTTAGTGCGCTGTTTGCCTCGATTCCGCACGACTGGCATCGCAAAAATCAACTCAGCAATTATGAAGGTTATTATACTTCGATAGTCTATAGCTGTTTTTGTGCGTTAGGTTTAACGGTGATTGCCGAAGATTCAACGAATCAAGGACAGATTGATTTAACGGTGATGCTAAACGATCAAATTTTTATTATTGAATTTAAAGCGATAGCAGAGACTGATAAACAAGGCATGGCTTTAGCGCAAATTAAAGCGAAAAACTATCAACAAAAATATTTAGCGGAGGATAAAACGGTATTTTTAGTGGGAATGGAATTTGATAAACAACAGCGCAATCTAGCTTTTTTTGAGTGGGAAAAAGCTTAGATGATGAACTTAATGGTGCGCCCGAGAGGATTCGAACCTCTGACCTCACCCTCCGGAGGGGTGCGCTCTATCCAGCTGAGCCACGGGCGCGTGTTGAAGGAGGGCTATTCTAACCGATTAGCTCAATAATTACGATAACATTGTTTTTAAATGCGCTAAACTCGCTTTGCCGCGCTCTTTCGCTTTCTCTGGGTCAACGGGATTTTTAGCCGTCCACTCCAAATCTTCTTCGGGGAGTTCTTCTAAAAAGCGACTCGGTTTAGTTTCAGACACTTCGCCATAACGCTTGCGGTGCGTACAATAACTAAAGGTACAAGTTCGCTGCGCTCGTGTAATCCCTACATAAGCTAAACGTCGTTCTTCTTCGATATTATCCGTTTCGATACTATTTTGATGCGGTAATATATTTTCTTCCATGCCAATTAAAAATACGTGTGGAAATTCCAAACCTTTCGCCGCATGAAGCGTCATTAAACTGACTTGATCGCCTGCTTCATCTTCTTCTTGACGCTCTAAAATATCTAACAGCATAACTTTGGAGACAACTTCTGATAATGACTTTTCGGTTTCATTTTCTTGAGGCTGTCCCAGTTTTTTCAGCCAATCAACTAAATCGGTGACGTTTTTTTGCTGACGTTTTGCAGCCTCTGGTGATTTACTATTTTCTTTTAACCATTGTTCATAACCGATTTGTCCTAGCATTTCATCAATCACCGCAAAACTATCACCACGTTCGACTTTATCGGCGGTATCTGTTGTCCATTCACAAAAGCGTTTTAAACGAGTAACGGCATTTTCAGGGAGTTTTTGAGTGAGTCCCATTTCAAAACAGGCGGAGAATAAACTAATATGGCGTTGATTAGCATACGAACCTAATTTTTCCAAGGTAGTCGGCCCGATTTCTCGCCGTGGAGTATTAACCACACGCAAAAATGCTGCATCATCATCTTGATTTACCAATAGACGCAAATAACCCATCACGTCTTTAACTTCGGAATAGGAAAAAAACGAAGTGCTACCGCTGATGAAATACGGAATATTATTTTCACGCAGATTAGTTTCAAATAAACGCGACTGATGATTACCGCGATATAAAATTGCATAATCACTATAAGAACCGCCATGACGAAATTTATGATGAATTAATTCCGATACGATTTGCGAGGCTTCGATTTGTTCATTTTTATGCGACAAAATTCTAAGCGGATCACCCTGTCCTAAATCACTCCATAGATTTTTCTCAAAAGTATGGGGGTTATTAGCAATCAACTGATTAGCTACTTTTAAAATGCGCTGCATAGAACGGTAATTTTGTTCTAACTTAATCACTTTTAAACGTGGATAATCTGTTTGCAACTGCATCAAATTTTCAGGCTGCGCCCCACGCCATGCATAAATAGATTGGTCATCATCGCCTACAACGGTGAAGCGTCCTAAATTCCCCGCCAATAAACGCACTAATTGATATTGAGTGATATTGGTATCTTGATATTCATCGACCAATAAATAACGGATTTTATTTTGCCATTTTTGCAGGGTTTCCTGTGACTGTTGAAATAATAATACAGGTAGCAAAATCAAATCATCAAAGTCCACCGCGTTATAGGATTTTAAATTACGGTTGTAATAGTGATATAAGGCTGCGGCGTTTTGCTGTAATTCATCGGCATTACTGGCGGCTTGTTCTGGGGTAACAAAGGCATTTTTCCACGCACCGATTTGATTGGAATAACTATCGACTTCATCTATATCGCATTGAGCGACACCTTGATTAATCAGGTTTTTTAATAAAGTTTTTTTATCGGATTCATCAAATAAAGTAATCCCTGATTTATAACCTAAGGTTTTATGTTCACGGCGTAAAATATCCAGCCCTAAAGAATGGAAAGTTGAGACACGCAAGCCACGACTTTGCTGACT
>WTBX01000401.1 GCA_013138855.1 Methylococcaceae bacterium | reverse complement strand
GTCAATTTGCGGTCGAATTATTTGACAATCAAACCGTTGGAAGCACGGTGATTGCTTTATTAGGAACAGAACATCATTTTGCCTATCTTTGGGCAGGCGATAGTCGTTTATATCGCTTACGAGCAGGAAAGTTAGAACAATTATCGGTAGATCATAGCGAAGGCAATGCCGATGATAGTTTGCTAGTACCTGCTAAAAAAAGCCATGTCATTACGCGTGCGGTCGGAGCTTATGATGAGCTAGAGTTAGATTGCGGAATTGTAGAAGGCCGTTCGGGGGATAAGTTTTTATTATGCTCTGATGGTCTGGATAATGAAGTATTGCCTCATGAAATTGAGCAACTATTAAACGATAATCCTCATCAAACCAATGTTGATGCTTTAATTGCCTTAACCTTAAGTCGAGAAGCTAAAGACAATGTAACCGTGTTAGTGGTTGAGGTTTTATAACGCCTATCATTCAAAATATAAGCTTTAACGCAATCAAAATAGTCACCGTTTCATAGCAACGTTTAATTAACTTATTGCCTTTTAAAATCGCTAAATGCGCCCCTGTATAACCGCCGATAAACGAACCTAATAATAAAATGGGAATCCACTCCCATTTCACCTCGCCAATAAACGCTAAAGTAATCCCGCCGATACCGTTCCAACATAAACCAACGATTATGAGCGTGTAAGCAACCGCACGTTTATAGTCCATTCCAAACCAGCGCACTAATAAACTCGTGGAGAACAATCCTGTTCCTGAGGTAATCGAGCCGTTTAAAAAACCGATAAAAAATAATAACGCACCTCCGATGATATAACCTTTGGTATCTCTATTTTGAGGTTGATAATCTTGTCCTAATTGCTTTTGAAAAATCGAATAAATGCCTAAGGACAGCGTGAAAAAACCTAATAAGTTTGTTGCGATTTCGGCAGGCACTTGAATAATCGTAAATGCCCCTAACATTACCGCAGGAATCCCTATGAGCATAAACACCGCGAATTTCTTTTCGACTATATCTTCTTTTAAATAACGCAAAGTCGCGCCAATGCCTAAAGCAACCGAGGCAACCTTATGCGTTGCCAGCGCGACACTAAAAGGCAAACCTAAAAAAATAAGAATAGGGAATTGAATTAAGCCCGCCCCGCCACCTGCTAAAGCCGAAAAGGTATTTGCAATCAGCGACGCTACAAAAACGAGAAGTTGTTCCGTTAAGGCATTCATTTTTATTCCAATCCTTGTGGTTTAAGGTTTATTTGTTAGGCGGAGCCGCGACTTTTAGTCGCGCACGAAGTTTCATAGATAAATTTTGGAGCTGTCTTTAGCGACGTGGAAATTAATAATCTACCATGAAGAACATGCAGAAAAACCTTCATAAACTTCATGTGCTTCATGGTTATAAATTTATAATGGGTAGATTATTTATTTCTCGCTTCTTTAGGTCTCGTGCGCGACTAAAAAGTCGCGTCTCCGCATGAGTATCCTCTTTATCTTAACATTAGGTAATACTAACTACGGGCATGACGACCCGCCAAAGTTTCTGTTTTTTTCGTAGATAAAGCATCACATCCATTAAACTAATTTTCTAGCGTTGCTTTTTCTGCTATAACCTTATTTTACCCTATGCTTTTACTAAGGAATTCCTCTTTATTCAAAGGCTAATCAAACCATTTACAAGAGAGTTATTATGAAAAATTTAAAAGTAGGCTTATCTATCATCATTGGCGCATTAGCCTTATCTACTGCAATCGCGGCTGATAAAAAAGAAGTCCCCGCAAAAAAAACAACGCATGGTGAATATAAGGATTGGCGTTTACTATCCGTGTCTCATCGTACCGATAAAAAGACCTTACGCGCTATTTTAGGCAATGACAAAGCCATAGAAGCTGCTCGCTCAGGTAAAACTAAACCTTGGCCAAATGGGACAGTGATTGCAAAAGTAGTCTGGAAAGAACGTGCGCATCCTAATTGGGCGGCGGCAGTTGTTCCTGCTGATTTTGCGGCTGCGGAAGCCATGATTAAAGATAGTAAAAAATATGCCAGCACTGGCGGCTGGGGTTTTGGTCATTGGGTCGATGGTAAGTTGGAAATGCACCCTAAAGAAACGTCTGATACTTGCTTTGCTTGTCATATTCCTGTGAAAGACAATGATTATGTCTACACGTTTCCTGCTTTAAAATAGTAACGCGATTAGACCTCGGAGGTTTTAAAAACCTCCGAGGTCTTTTTATTTATCACGCCTTAGTTTGAAAGCCGACCATAGTAATGCAAAATTCTATCAGCAAAAATTTACTCACCGCTTTTAATAAACAATGCCTTCGCATCCCCGAACAACCCGCGTTTATAGAAGATTCTCGTTGTGTAAACTACGCAGAGTTTCAACAAGCCACCCAACAGCTCGCCGCTTATTTACAACAACAAAATAGCAATCAACAACCTATCGCATTATTTATTGAACGAGGTATTGATGCCGCTATCGCTATTTATGCCGTGTTAACGATTGGCGCGAGTTATTTACCCTTAGATACTAAAAATCCGCTACCACGAATTAACTTTATTATTGACGATGCCCAGCCGCAGTTAATTATCGGCAAAGGACTTCGACCCAAAGGATTGACTGAAAAATTTACTTGGCTGGATTTAGATAATTTCGATAACACCTTAGTCTTAAATGAAGTTACGAATACCTCGCCAGAAACGCTCGCTGCAATTCTTTATACCTCAGGCTCAACAGGTAAACCTAAAGGGGTCGCACTGAGTCATCAAGCGATGCTTAATTTTTCTTCATGGGCTGCTAACACCTTTAAATTAACAGAAACCGACCGCCTAGCTAGCCTTGCACCGTTTCATTTTGATTTATCAGTATTTGATTTATTTAGTAGCTTGATGACAGGCGCGAGTGTCGTTTTTGTGCCAGCGCGATTAACCCTCTCACCCAGTCGTTTAACCACATGGTTAAGCGATATGCAAATCAGTACATTTTATACCGTCCCCTCCTTATTAAGTTTCCTCGCGTTAAAAGGTAATCTTGCTAATACGAATTTAAAAACCTTGAGACAAATTTTATTTGCAGGCGAAGTTTTCCCCACCGAACCCTTAACCAAACTTGCAAACTTACTGCCTGATACCGAGCTATATAATTTATATGGCCCCACAGAAACCAATGTTTGCTGTTATTGGCACGTTGATAGAAATCGCTTAGAAACTAGTCAAAACATTCCCATAGGTATTGCAGCAGCAGAGGCAGAATTATCAATCGCTGAGAATGGTGAACTATGGGTGAAGAGCCTTAATAATTTTTCAGGCTATTGGCAGCAAGGTAAACTTATTGCTAGAAATCTTGAAGATGCTTACGCGACAGGCGATAAAGTTTCGCGTAATGAACAC
>WTBX01000136.1 GCA_013138855.1 Methylococcaceae bacterium | reverse complement strand
GCTCCAAACGAAGCACAGACAAAAGCCGCCAGACGATTGGCGCAATCGTGCATATAATCCAGCTCAAAATCATTTAATAGCCCTATTACAACCGCAGCAGTAAAAGCATCGCCCGCTCCGACCGTATCTTTCACCACGACTTTAAAGCCCTGATGAATTGATGTTTGTTCCACAGTATATAGAACGCTGCCTTTATCACCTTTCGTTAAAATGCAAAGTTTGAGCTGATATTGCTCGCTCAACTTCGCTAACAAAGTATTTTCGTCACCACTGAGTTTAAATAACTGGGCAATAATCTGTAATTCCTCGTCATTAATTTTAAAAACATTGGCGCGTTTAAGTGATTCATCAATCACCTCAACATTATAAAATTGTTGACGTAAATTAATATCAAATATGCGTAAAGTATTTTCAGGCAAGCCATCTAAAAAATTAAGTATCGTCTGTACTGAAACAGGAGAACGCTGCGCTAATGAGCCAAAACAAACCGCATCGGCTTTATTGATAAGGCTTTTTGAAATCGAAGGAATAAAATCCCAAGCAACATTTTTATCAATGCAATAATCAGGTTGACCTTGATTATCAACTGTTACCGTCACTGTTCCTGTTTTATGCTGTTCATCAATCGCAAGATAATCCTGATTAACCCCTAAATCATTTAATTGCGCTTGAATTTCTCGCCCTAGCGCATCATTGCCAATAGCGGAGGCAATATAAGCCTCTACCTTATTTGAACTGATAGCATGGGCATGATAGGCAAAATTAGCAGGTGCGCCACCTAGTTTTTTACCATCGGGTAATAAATCCCATAAGATTTCACCTAAACCTATGACGTGTTTCATATTTTACGCTCGTTTTTAAAATAACTGATATTAAAAATTGTCCACGAAAAGAATGGAGTCCAAAACATGTTTTGGAAGTATCTACTTTAAATTTCGTGGAAACAAACCTGACAGGTCTTTCGGGTGACTTTAAATCGCCATGAAGACCTGTCAGGTTGTAAGTTTTCAGTCTCCCTCTTAAAAAAAGAGGGGTAGGGGAGATTTTATTAAATAAATCCCCCTTTTCCAAAGGGGGAGGTGAATACTTACGTCAGGTTTTCTCGTAAATTTGAGTTTTGCCTTGAAATTTAAAGTAGATGCTTTTGGTCTCTGATTTTTAAAGCATGGGTATCTTGTTGTGGATATTTAAATAAAATAACAAAAACTATTGCATTCTACAAAATCCACAGTTATAATGGACGGCTCATTTAATCGAGTTCAAACGATTAAAGGCGCGTAGCTCAGTTGGTTAGAGCACCACCTTGACATGGTGGGGGTCGGTGGTTCGAATCCACTCGTGCCTACCAAATTCTTAAAGCACTGCAATCGCAGTGCTTTTTTGTTTGTGCATTCAAAAAAAGTGAATCCCATGCCAGTAATTACGCTCCCCGATGGTTCTCAACGTGAGTACGATAACGCGATAACCGTGTTAGACGTTGCTAAGTCTATAGGTTCAGGTCTTGCTAAAGCGACTTTAGCGGGACGAGTCAACGATACGCTTGTCGATGCGACGACGATAATTGACACGGATGCCACATTACAAATAATTACCGCTAAAGATGCGGATGGCTTAGATATTATTCGCCATTCTACCGCACATTTATTAGCGCAAGCCGTTAAACAATTATTTCCTGAAGCACAAGTCACGATTGGCCCTATGATCGAAAATGGCTTTTATTATGACTTTGCTTACGAACGCGCTTTTATGCCCGAAGATTTAAAAGCGATTGAAAAAAAGATGCAGCATCTTGTGTCTCAAAATATCCCAATCTCGCGTTCTTTAATGTCGCGTGATGAAGCCGTTGAGTTTTTCAAAGGCATGGGCGAAGACTATAAAGCGGAAATTATCGCCTCAATTCCTGCTAATGAAGATTTATCTTTATATCAGCAAGGCGACTTTACGGATTTATGTAGAGGCCCTCACGTTCCTAGCACCGCTAAATTAAAAGTTTTCAAACTCATGAAAATTGCAGGTGCGTATTGGCGTGGCGATTCTAATAATGAAATGTTGCAACGTATTTACGGGACAGCATGGGCAGATAAGAAAGATCTCAAGGACTATTTACATCGTTTAGAAGAAGCGGAAAAACGCGATCATCGTAAACTGGGTAAAACTTTAGACTTATTTCATTCGCAAGAAGAAGCACCTGGTATGGTGTTTTGGCATGAAAAAGGTTGGACGATTTATCAGCAAGTCGAACAATATATCCGTGATAAATTACGTGTAAACGGTTACGGTGAAGTTAAAACCCCGCAAGTCGTTGATCGTACTTTATGGGAAAAATCAGGGCATTGGGAGAAATTTGGTGACATGATTTTCACCACCCATTCTGAGCATAGAGATTATGCCATTAAACCGATGAACTGCCCGTGTCATGTGCAGATTTATAACCAAGGTTTAAAAAGTTATCGAGATTTACCGATTCGTATTGCTGAATTTGGCTCGTGTCATCGTAACGAACCGTCTGGTACGTTGCATGGTTTGATGCGGGTTAGAAATTTTGTCCAAGATGATGCGCATATTTTCTGTACCGAAGATCAAATTCAAGACGAAGTCTCTACTTTTATCGACTTATTGTTTGAAGTTTATAAAGATTTTGGCTTTGATGACATCATCATTAAGCTTTCAACTCGCCCAGAAAATAGGGTCGGTGACGACAGTGTTTGGGATAAGGCAGAGAATGCGCTGGAATTAGCATTAAATAACAAAGATTTGGACTGGGGCTTGCAACCGGGTGAAGGTGCTTTTTATGGCCCTAAAATCGAATTTTCATTAAAAGATTGTATCGGTCGAGTTTGGCAATGTGGCACAATTCAAGTCGATTTTTCGATGCCAAATCGTTTAGATGCGACTTATGTTGATGAAGAAAGTCACCGCCAAACCCCTGTAATGCTACATCGCGCCATCTTAGGCTCGTTAGAACGCTTCATTGGTATTTTAATCGAACAGCACGCAGGAACGTTTCCTTTATGGCTGTCACCCGTGCAAATTGTGGTGATGAATATTGCCGCTAGACATGACGAATATGCTCAAGAAATTTACTCTGAACTTGAAAAACAAGGCATTAGAGTAAAAATAGACTTGAGAAATGAGAAGATAGGCTTTAAAATTCGCGAGCATTCGATGCAGCGGATTCCCTATTTGGTAATCATTGGTGATAAAGAGTTAGAAAGTCAAACCATTACGCTGCGTTCACAGAAAGGTGACGATTTAGGCAGTCTTTCGCTTCCAGAGCTTAACGATAAGTTAAAGGATGAGATTGATAAAAGAACATAACTATTACTTGGAGGATTAGGGTATCGCTTCTAAAAAAGATACCACCCGCATGAACGACGCGATTATCGCAAGACGCGTAAGAGTCGTTGGTGCAGACGGTGAAAAAATAGGCATTGTGTCATTAGGTGAAGCCAAACAAATGGCTTATGACGCGAACATGGATTTAGTTGAAATATCACCTAACGCTGATCCTCCTGTTTGTAAAGTAATGGATCACGGTAAGTTTGTTTTTGAACAAAACAAAAAACTTCAAGCCGCAAAAAAGAAACAAAAACAAATTCAAGTCAAAGAAATTAAATTCAGACCCGGAACGGATGAAGGTGATTACCAAGTTAAGTTGAGAAATTTAACGAAGTTTCTTGAAGAAGGTAATAAAACTAAAATTACCGTGCGTTTTCGTGGTAGAGAAATGGCGCATAGAGAAATTGGTATGGATGTACTGAAACGTATTGAAGCTGATTTAGCAGAACTCGCCACTGTCGAGCAATTTCCAAAAATGGAAGGGCGACAAATGGTGATGGTGATGGCACCGAAAAAGAAAAAATAAGTCATCAAACAAACAATGAAACCTGAGCGGTTTAAAATCGTTCGGGTTTTGTTTTTTATTGTCTTTAGGAAAAAGACAATCAATAACCTGTCAGGAGCCACGCATTTTGCCTTGACGAGTTTTTATTGCAGGGATGTTTTCTAACTATAGGAGTAAAACAAATGCCAAAAATGAAAAGCCATAGCGGTGCTGCCAAGCGTTTTAAGAAAAACGGTAAAGGCAACTTCAAATGTGGACAGTCACATCGTCGTCACATTTTGACTAAAAAAAGTACTAAACGTAAAAGACAGTTGCGAGCAGCAGCTACTGTTCATGCCCATGATGCGCCAATGATTGCGCGTCTATTGCCTTATAGTTAATAATCGGAGAACAGTAGAATGGCAAGAGTAAAACGTGGTGTAACAGCCAGAGCAAGACATAAAAAAATTCTAAAGCAAGCGAAAGGTTACTACGGTGCGCGTAGCCGTGTATATCGCGTTGCTAAACAAGCGGTTATTAAAGCGGGTCAATATGCATACCGTGACCGTAAACAAAGAAAACGTCAATTCCGTGCGTTATGGATTGTGCGTATTAACGCCGCAGCCCGCATGAATGGCATCTCTTACAGTCGTTTAATCAATGGTTTAACTAAAGCCAATGTGATTATTGACCGTAAAGTATTAGCTGACTTAGCAGTACGCGACATGGAAGCTTTTGCAGCGATTGCTGAAATTGCTAAAGAAAACCGAAGCCCAGTTTCTTAAAGCTAGCTTTGTATGGATAGACTTAGTGAGGTTTAGCTAAGATTGAAAAGGGGACTTTATGTCCCCTTTTTATTTGGAATTTTTAATAGATTTTGGGTTTGCCATGTCATTTAGTGAATACAACAGTCTTCCCGCTGTTCTCAAAGAATTTTCCTTACACTATCAAGAAAAAGCCTTAGAAGACTATCTTGCGATACAAGCTCCTATCAATTTAAAGGAAGAGATTGCGTTTAATTTAACCGAATTAGCATATGACGGTAGTGAAGCAATTGTTTGCGAAACCTTAATTTTCCCCGTCTTAAAAGCCGCGTGGAAACCGTTTACCAAAGAACTCATGCTTTGGAGTCACCAAGCGATTGAGTTAAACAGTAAATTATCAGGTATTCCAGATTATTTGTTTTCTAAGCAATCAGAATTAGGAAAAATTGTGATGGATAAACCTTTTGTCGCAGTGGTTGAAGCGAAAAAAGATGATTTTTCAGGAGGGTGGGGACAATGTGCTGCTGAAATGTATGCAGCTTCACAAATTAATGACAATCTTGAGATACCCATTTTTGGTATTGTGACTAATGGGCGATTTTGGGAGTTTTCATGCTTGCATCAAGCTGTTTTTTATAAATATCAGCAAAGTGGCAATATCAATAATTTAGATGAGTTGTTTTCAGTTTTAACGCATATTTTAACCATCTGTAAATCTCAATTTTAAATAGCATAGCTTGGTTAAAATTTTAAGAGAGACGAATACACTCAAAGCTACTCGCCTCCACCTAAACATCTAACAATTAAATTATTCAGTACAAGTCACATAATCGAAATCTAGCTTAGCTTTGTTATTACGAGAATAAGCTTTAGCTTCTGCGACATCTTTTTTTGAAGCATTGACGGTCATGGTTTCACCAACTTGAACCCCATCTTTATAAGCCTTACACTCATAAGCTGTAGCATAGGATACCGAGCTTATAAACATCAATGCGCAACCCATAATAATTTTTTTCATTCTAATATCTCCAAGTCTTATAAATAAAATTACTCAGGTATTAAATATAATCAATACCTGATAGAGAAATAACTATACACATCCTTTACTTATAATGGTATAGCTCGTTCAAAATTAGTATAAATTTCTCTTTTATTTGTGATAAGTACACCATATTAAAGTGCTTGCTTAAATATTAAGGATAATTCAAAGCTAATATGCCCTAAACACCTAATTTTATTGTAAAATATCCCATCCAAATTTAAACAGCGAACTAAATCCGTGTCCACAACCTTAGATGAAATCCTAGCCGAAGCTTTGAAAGAGCTTGAGGCTGCAACAGACTTAAACCAACTCGATCAAGTGCGCGTTAATTATCTGGGTAAAAAAGGTGCTTTCACCTTGCAGATGAAACAACTTGGTAAGTTAGATCCTGATCAACGCCGCTCTGTTGGTCAAACCATTAATACCGCTAAAGCTACGTTTCAACAACAATTGGAAGAACGTAAAACTGCCATGCAAAATGCCGTATTAGAGGCACGTCTTGCCAGTGAAGCGATTGATGTTACCTTATCAGGCAGAGGTCAAGCAACTGCGGGCTTGCACCCTGTGACGATTACTTTACGTCGTATTAATAAAATCTTCGCAAGCGTGGGTTTTAAAGTGGTTGAAGGCCCTGAAATTGAAGATGATTATCACAATTTTGAAGCCTTAAATATCCCTGCACATCATCCCGCACGCGCAATGCACGATACGTTTTATTTTGATGCCCATACGGTTTTAAGAACGCATACTTCACCCGTGCAAATTCGCGCAATGGAAGCGGAAAAGCCCCCGTTGAAAGTGATTGCACCAGGTCGAGTCTATCGTTGTGATTCAGATTTAACCCATACCCCAATGTTCCATCAGGTGGAAGGTTTGCTGGTTGATGAGAATGTTAATTTTGCTGATT
>WTBX01000102.1 GCA_013138855.1 Methylococcaceae bacterium | reverse complement strand
ATAAGCGATTTTCCAATTGGTGAATTCAGCAATATAAAACGCGCCTGCACCTGCAAATAATAAGGCGATACGATAACCAAAAACATAGGTGGCTGCCATTGCGCCTTGGTATTCTGGAATTACCGCTTCAATGCGATAAGCATCGACAACTATATCTTGAGTAGCTGAACTAAAAGCAACGACTACTGCAAATATGGCTAAGGTTTGTAATTGAGTTTGAACATCACAATACGCCATGCCGATTAAACCAGCAGCAATGCCTAGTTGCGCGACTAACATCCAACTACGTCGTCGCCCTAGTAGCTTGGTGAGTATTGGGAAAGGTAGGCGGTCTATAATGGGAGCCCAGAAGACTTTGATGGAGTAGGTTAGTCCTACCCAACTAAAAAAACCGATGACAGTTCTGGCAGTGCCTTCATCTCGTAACCATGCGGAAAGAGTGGAGAAGACTAACAGGAATGGCAATCCTGCGGAAAAACCTAGAAATATCATCCCCAGAACGCGGGGTTGACGATAAATTGAAAAAGCTTCTGACCAACTATTTGCTGTTTTCATAAGGCTTTTGTAGAGATAAGAAAACCTGTCAGCTTTTAAAAAACTGACAGGTTTTGATGTATTAAGAAAGTGAAAAAACTTGTTTTTTCACTCCTTGCTATTTAGCCATTAACTAAGTAATGAGTAAAAATACTCGCTGCATAACCTAAAGCAATCACTGGAGTCCATTTCAAGTGAGTAAAGAAGGTGTATTTATGGTTTGATTGTCCCATAAGTGCAACACCTGCCGCAGAACCGATAGATAGCATTGAACCACCCACACCCGCAGTCAAGGTTACTAATAACCATTGGTATAAGTCCATTTCCAGACCCATGTTTAATACCGCGAACATGACAGGAATGTTATCAACAATTGCAGATAATACACCCACTAAGATATTAGCAGTAGTATCGCCTAGACCGTCATACATACCCGCTGATAATAATTCTAAGTAACCGATGTAAGCTAAACCACCCACTGAGAATACTACGCCGAAGAAGAAGAATAAGGTATCCCATTCTGCTTCACGCACTTTATTGAAAATATCAAAAGCATTCACTTCGTCTTTTTCAAGTAAATTGATTCTGTAACCGTAAATCATTAATACTGACATACCCGCCATCATGCCCATAAAGGGAGGTAAGTGTAGAAATTGTTTGAAACAAACTGCGGTTGCGATTGTTCCTGCAAATAATAAACAAATAGTAATTGCGCCTTGTTTCATTTGTACCGCTTCTTCGCCAGTTGCTTCTGGTTTTTCATCAGGTACCGCCAAGTACATGAAAAAAGCAGGAATAATATAATTGACCACTGAAGGAATGAATAAGTTGAAGAAATCAAAAAATTCAGCATAACCTGCTTGCCAAACCATTAGTGTAGTAATATCGCCAAAAGGACTGAACGCACCACCTGCATTCGCTGCAACCACTAAGTTTACAAAACCAATTGCCATAAATTTTGGATTGTTTGAACCAACCGCCGTTACAACCGCACCGATTAATAATGCTGAGGTTAAGTTATCCGCAACCGCTGACAAGAAGAAGGTAATAACACCTGTAATCCAGAATAATTGCTTGTAATTAAATTCTTTTCTGACTAACCAAGAACGCAAGGCTTCAAACACATTTCGCTCTGCCATCGCATTGATATAAGTCATTGCGACTAGCAAAAACAGCATTAACGCAGCGTATTCTTTTAAGTCGAATTCGATTTCTTCATGCAATTCTTCGACAGGTACACCAATTGAAGCCGCTAAGACTGCCGCATGCCCCCAAATAATTGCTGCCGCTAACATCACAGGTTTACATTTGCTTAAGCCTGTAAATTCTTCACCCACCACAAAGGCATAGGCAATGATAAAAATTAATACCGTATAAATACCGCGTTCTGTGCCAGTCAAATGTAGAATAGCGTTACCTTCTCTTTCTGGGGCAACGGCTGTGGCAAGCTCCTCAGCAAAGCCGAGTTCGGGCAGTAAAAACAATGATGCAAAGATCAATAATAAGCGCAACAAAATAACCTCCTACTGGGTAAAGTAGATTAAAAAAGGGATGAAAAATTTAACCGTAAATAGTAACACTATATAATTAGCTTTGTCATTTAATGACTTGCAGTATATTATTATCAGTTCTGTCTTTAATTGCTTGTATAGGCACAATACCCACTCATGTATCAGTATAACGACAACGATCAAACACTTATCAACGAACGTGTGACCCAATTTAGAGGGCAAACGGAGCGTTATTTAAAAGGCGAAATTGGCGAGGATGAATTCCGCGCTCTACGCTTAATGAATGGCATTTATATTCAAACTCACGCGCCTATGCTGCGTATTGCAGGGCCTTATGGCTTGCTATCTTCACCTCAATTACGCAAACTTGCTAGCATCGCGCGTGATTATGATAAAGGTTACGCGCATATCACTACCCGACAAAATATTCAGTTCAACTGGCCTAAGCTAGAGCAAATTCCTGATATTTTAGAAGAGCTTGCTAGTGTGCAAATGCACGCGATTCAAACCAGTGGGAACTGTTTAAGAAATACTACGGCTGACCATTTAGCGGGCGTATGTACCGATGAATTGGAAGATCCTCGCCCTTATTGCGAAATCATCCGTCAATGGACAATTCTGCATCCTGAATTTGCTTATTTACCACGTAAATTTAAAATTGCAGTCAGCTCTAGTAAACAAGATAGAGCGGCGACACAATTGCATGATATTGGGGTGCATTTAGTTAAAAATGACGCAGGTGAAATAGGTTTTAGAATTTTAGTCGGCGGCGGTTTAGGACGTACCCCTATCATTGGCACTGAAATTAGACCTTTCCTTGAGAAAAAACATATTCTGTCCTATTTAGAAGCGATTTTGCGCGTTTATAACTTAAACGGTAGACGTGATAATAAATACCGTGCGCGGATTAAAATCTTAGTCCGAGAAGAAGGCATAGATAAGATTCGTGATCTCGTTGAAGCGGAATGGTTAAGAATCAAAGACGGCATGGAAGTCCCTGCTGAAACTTTTGAGAACATGATTGCTCAATTTGCCGCGCCTACTTATGATGAATCGGCAGCAAATGACACTAGCTTTGCTGAAAAATTGGCAGATGATGTCGCCTTTTCAAAGTGGGTTAAGCACAATACGGCTGAACATCGAGTTGCAGGTTATAAAGCGGTATTCGTTTCCTTAAAAGCTCCCGATTGCCCTCCAGGTGATATAACCGATAGTCAGCTAGATGCAGTAGCTGATTTAGCAGATGAATATAGTTTTGGTGAAGTTAGAAGTACGCATCGTCAAAATTTAGTGTTAGCGGATATTCAGGAAGCTAAGTTATATGAATTGTGGCAAAAATTGGACGCGCTAAAATTAGCCACGCCCAACATTGGCACAGTGACTGATATAATTTGCTGCCCAGGTTTAGATTTTTGCAGCCTAGCTAATGCAGGTTCTATTGATGTTACTCGCGAAATTAATAACACGCTGGATGATATGGATTACATCCATGATTTAGGTGATATAAAAGTTAATTTTTCAGGCTGCATGAATGGCTGTGCGCATCAAAGTGTCGGGCATATCGGTATTTTAGGGGTCGATAAAAAAGGCGTGGAATGGTATCAATTAACATTAGGTGGCTCCTCTGAAAATGAAGCCGCCATTGGTCAGCGTTTAGGACGAGCAATTGCTAAAAACGAAGTGCCTAAAGCCATTACTGATATTTTAGAAGTTTATGTTGCGCAACGTGACAGCGAAGAAGAAACTTTCCTCGCAACGGTTAACCGCGTTGGCATCAGCCCATTTAAGGAGAAAGTTTATGCAAATCATTAAAGATAAACAGCTAGTAGAAAGCAATTGGACGTATGTGGCTGATGGCGATGCTTTAAACGAAGGTGATATTACTGTCTCGCTTGCGCGTTGGAATGAAGAAAAATCGGCATTACAAGCACATCAAGGTAAAGTCGGTGTAAGACTTGAATCGGATGCTGATGTGAATGTGCTGGCAGAAGATGTGGATTCACTGACTTTAGTTGAATTAAATTTTCCAGCCTTTACTGATGGACGCGGTTTTTCTCATGCACGTTTATTACGAGATGAGTTGAATTATCAAGGTGAAATTCGCGCAATCGGTTCTTATATGCCCGACCAAGCGTTTTATTTATCGCGTGTGGGTGTTAATGCCTTTGCGATGAAAAATGCTGATGAATTAGCGGTTGCTTTATCGACGCTGGATGATTTCTCGGTTAAATATCAGGCTTCAACTCTTTAATTTCAATGAGCAAAACGGATACCATCCCTTTAAGGGGGGGTATTCGTAACGCTGAATCAAAGCTCAATGTTACAAAGATTATTGCAAAAAACCGCCAGATTCATAGTAGAATAAGCGTTTTTTAAATCCAACCGTATTTCAGCAATGACTCCTCGCACCGCGCAAGTCGAACGCAACACTCTCGAAACGCAAATCAAAATCGCCATAAACCTTGACGGCACAGGTCAAGCCTCTTTTGTCACAGGCGTTCCCTTTCTCGACCATATGTTAGACCAAGTTGCAAGACACGGCTTAATTGATATGGATATTGACTGCAAGGGTGATTTAGACATTGACGCGCATCACACTGTAGAAGATATAGGTATTACTTTAGGACAAGCTTTTGCTAAAGCTTTAGGTGATAAAAAAGGTCTTTATCGTTATGGCCATGCTTATGTACCTTTAGATGAATCGCTTTCTCGCGTCGTGATAGATTTTTCAGGTCGTTCTGGTATGTATTACGAAGTTGACTATCCGAGAGCGGTTATTGGTTCTTTTGATGTTGATTTATTCCGTGAATTTTTTCAAGGTTTTGTTAATCATGCGGGCGTATCTCTCCATGTAGATAATCTGAAAGGTCGCAATGCCCATCACATAGCCGAAACCGTCTTTAAAGCCTTCGGACGTGCGATACGCATGGCAATCACTCCAGACCCACGTATGGCTGGCATCATGCCATCAACAAAAGGCAGTTTATAACCGCCCTTCCCTTTCGACTTATACTTTTATCTTAATTATGTCCAAAGTTGCTGTTATTGATTATGGAATGGGCAATCTCCATTCTATTTCCAAAGCCCTACAACATGCCGCACCTGATGTGGAAGTTATTGTCACTAATGAGCCTGAACAAATTTTAACGGCCGAACGAGTAGTTTTTCCCGGTGTCGGAGCAATCGGTGATTGTATGCAAGCTCTGAATGAGTCAGGTCTTGCTGATGTCATTAAAGAAGTTGCCACTAACAAACCTTTACTCGGTATTTGCTTAGGAATGCAAGCCTTGTTATCGCGTAGCGAAGAAAGTAATACGACTGAATGTCTGAATTTGTTTTCAGGCTCAGTAGTGCATTTTGAAAAAGGTATGACTGATGTTCAAGGGGAATTATTGAAAATCCCTCACATGGGCTGGAATCAAGTCAAACAACATCCACACCCCTTATGGGAAAATATTCCTGATAATAGTCGCTTTTATTTTGTGCATAGTTATTATGCTCAACCTAATGACGAAACTATTATCGCTGCAACTACTGAATATCCTAAAGGTTTTGCTTGTGCTTTAGCGAAAGACAATGTTTTTGCGGTTCAATTTCACCCTGAAAAAAGTCAAACGGTTGGTTTGCAATTATTACAAAACTTTTTGCAATGGAATGGGGAAACAGCTTAGTTTTGAGCTTTATATTTTAAAGCAGGTGCAAAATGTCATTTAGTGAATATAAAAAACTTCCCGCCTCTCAATTAAAGCAAATTTTTAATATTGAGATTGTTACGGAACAAAATTTATTTGTAGAGTTTACTCAAAGCGATAATGATTATTCTAGCTTACAGCGCACCGTTAAAAAAATGCTGTCTCGAATCAACTTGTCGCAATCGGATAATGAAGCCACTAGAAGTAGTCTTTTGGTTTCACATATTTTATGGGCAGCGAGTGTCCAATATCAGCTAGGTCTATTTTTTGAACCACAAGTAGACATTAGC
>WTBX01000249.1 GCA_013138855.1 Methylococcaceae bacterium | reverse complement strand
GCTTAATCGAAACAACATTGTAAGGAAAAAAAGTGGCTGAAATAGTAGATATTCGTGCTAGAGAAATTTTAGATTCACGCGGAAACCCAACCATCGAAGCAGATGTCGTTTTAGCATCTGGCGTTGTTGGTAGCGCGATGGTTCCTTCTGGCGCATCAACAGGTGAGCGTGAAGCAATTGAATTGCGTGATGGCGATAAAGCGCGTTATTTAGGTAAAGGTGTGTTGATTGCAGTTAATAACATCAATACTGAAATCCGTGAAGCAGTTATAGGCATGGATGCAGCCGACCAAGCAGCAATCGACCAAAAAATGATTGAGCTAGACGGCACTGAAAACAAAGGTCGTTTAGGTGCAAATGCTATCTTAGGCGTATCAATGGCAGCGGCTCACGCAGCGGCAAAAGAAGGCAACTTGCCTTTATACCGTTATTTAAACACTAGCGGCAAATTTGTATTGCCTGTGCCAATGATGAACATCATCAACGGTGGCTCTCACGCTGATAACAGCGTTGATTTACAGGAATTCATGATTTTACCTGTAGGCGCACCGACTTTCCGTGAAGCGATTCGTTACGGCGCAGAAGTTTTCCATAACTTAGCGAAAGTTTTAAAATCTAAAGGGCTAGCAACTACGGTTGGTGATGAGGGCGGTTTCGCACCTAACTTATCTTCAAACGAAGAAGCGATTAGCGTTATCTTAGAAGCGATTGAATTAGCTGGCTACAAAGCAGGCGAAGACATCTATTTAGGTATGGATGCAGCAGCATCTGAATACTACAAAGATGGCAAGTATGTATTAGCGGCGGAAGGCAAAAGCTTAAGCTCTGAAGAAATGACTGACTTCTTCGTTGATTGGGTCGAAAAATATCCTATCATTTCAATCGAAGACGGTTTAGACGAAAATGATTGGGACGGTTGGAAAATTCACACAGAAAAATTGGGCGACAAAATCCAATTAGTCGGTGATGATTTATTCGTAACTAACCCTAAAATTTTGAAAGAAGGCATCGAAAAAGACATTGCTAACTCTATCTTAATTAAAGTAAACCAAATCGGTACGTTAACTGAAACTTTAGAAGCAATTAGCACAGCCTCAGCGGCAGGTTACAGCGCGGTTGTTTCTCATCGTTCAGGCGAAACCGAAGATACAACCATTGCTGATTTAGTCGTTGCAACTGGTACAGGTCAAATCAAAACAGGTTCATTAAGCCGTTCTGACCGTATCGCTAAATATAACCGTCTAATGAAAATTGAAGACGAGTTAGGCGATGCAGCAACTTACGCGGGAAAAAGCGCGTTTAAAATGCTTTAATAGGTTTTAAAACCTTGGAGTTTTGAAAATTTCAAGGCTTTAACCTACTATTGAAGGACACAAAAAACATTTTATAATGGGGTTTGTGTCCTTTATTTTTGTAGGCAGATATATTTTTAGGAGCGGGCATGAATACAGAAAATATTGATACAACCCCCTTTATTAAAAATAAAGTGTCATTTATGTTACGTGGGATGTTTTTAAGCGTCGCAGGCTTTAGCATTACCCTTTTGAGTTTGTTAAACCCTGAAATTAAAATGATGAGCTATTCTGGATGGTTACCAGTCATTTCTTTTACGCTATTGATCACAGGTATATTAGAAATTTTAGATAGTTTTATTGCTAAAAAAACACCACTCGCCTTGGTTTATTCCAATTTCGCCATTGTTGACTTAGTCACTGGCGGCATTATCTTATTTGAATTGCATAATAGCCCACAGCGTTTATTGCTATTAATCACAGGCTACCTATTTATCAAAGGCAGTTTTCGGATTACCGCTGCCCTACAAACTAAAATTTTAAATTATCAGCGCATTATTGTCACAGGTATCATCTCTTTAATATTAGGACTAATATTGTGGTTTTGGGTTTCTGAATCATTAGCGGTCATATTAATGCCTACCTTTATTGCTATTGACGTATTGATACGCGGCATTTCCTTAATGGTATTTTCATTTTCCTTAGGAAAGTTGAAAAACAATACTCAAGAACAAGAAAGCTAAAATTATTTTGGCAATCCATTTGAGAGGATACAAAGATTAAAATTTTCCTAGTTACGATTATTGTTGTGCTGATTGTATTCTTACAGCATCGCCTTTGGTATGGTACTGGCGGCATGATGCAGGTGTACGAATATCAGCAGCAATTAGACACGCTGAAAAAAGAAGCTCAGGAAAATCAAGAGCGCAATGACGCGCTTTACGGTGAAGTATTAAATTTAAGAAATGGAACGGAAGCCATTGAAGAACGCGCCAGACACGAATTAGGGATGATTAAACCTAATGAAACGTTTTTTCAGGTAATTGAATGATTTTTAAAGGCGGTTTAAGTCTATGAGATTAAAATTAGAAAATATAGGTATGATTTCTCATGCTGATATTAGATTAGATGGATTGACTGTCATTGCTGGCGAAAATGATACGGGGAAAAGTACGGCGGGGAAAATTATTTTTTCTTTGGTCTACGCTCTGAATTGTTATGAGGAGGACTTTAATGAAAGTAAATATACACGAATTTCAGAACTTATAGAAAACACTTATTTTCAATTAAGAAAAAACTATAACTTTGATGAGCATAAAGAGTTACAAAAAGAGTTCGTTCCAAGGAATCTTTTTAGAGAGCTAAAAGAGAGCAAAGGGTTTGAAGTTAAATTAATTGAAAAAAAAATTAATTTACTAGAAAAAACAAATGATACTAAAGCGATAGATCAGCTTAAGTCAATAAAAATAATCCTTCAAAAAAATGAAGATAAGAGTACGATTATAAAAACAGTATTAACTAAAATTCTTGCTTCTGAATTTTATTTTGAATTGACTCCTAAAATCTCAGGTCTTGCTTCATTAATTAGTTTGTCAGAAGGATTAAATAATATACTAGATATTAATATTAGTAGTAATGAAATAAGTTCGCTTACTCTGCATGATAACTTATCATTTAATGATGTTACTTTTATTGAAACACCTGTTTTTTTACAGATGTATGATTTAATTAGTTCAGCATTTTCTTTGTTTGAAATACTTGGCAATAAAAATAAATCAGATCGACCAAAAATAACATTACATAATAAAGATTTGCTATTAAAATTAAAAAATGCACAATATCATGATTTAATTGGACTAAATAAAAATGAAGAAATAATTGTTGAGGATATATACAATATAATCAATGGAAAAGGTTTTTCCTTTGAGCCTGAAGAAAAAGATTTTTATTTTAATAAAGATGAAAACACAAAATTTAAATCTATTAATACGGCAACAGGCTTAAAATCATTTGGTATGATTCAATTGCTTATTCAAGCTAATGTGCTAAATGAAAGAAGTCTTCTTATTATTGATGAGCCTGAAATTCATTTACACCCAAAA
>WTBX01000041.1 GCA_013138855.1 Methylococcaceae bacterium | reverse complement strand
ATCCCCCTCAATCCCCCTTTTCCAAAGGGGGAGGTGAATACTTACCCTCGGAGCTTTAAATTAACTTAAACGCTCAATCATTTTGTCAGCTTGATCGGCAAATTTTTCTAAATCACCTTTTATAAGGGTTTTGACAGGAATAATAATCGCACTGTCTAAATCGGTGTAAATATGCACATAGTTTTTAACATATTCGACACGCACCATATCTTCCCACGGCATTCTATGTTTACCGCCGGGTGCTTTATCCAGTAAATCATCTTGTTCAATGACTAATTTATGCTCGCCTAAAATCGCCTCGCGTTCTTCCTTTTTATAACCCTCTAAAATTTGACGGCGCATATCCATTTTAATGATGTAAGGCGAGACAATTCCCCAACCCACCGCAAGAACAGTCACATAAATGGTGGTAGGCATATCGTCATAATAAAAATAATAAAACATCGCAATAAACATCATCACCGCAGGAACAAACATACTGTTTTTACGCAAGGTTGCCTGTATGTCGCTATTGTTCTTCAAACGCATTTCATTAAATTGGACTAAATCCTCTTCGCGTAACTCGTATTCAATTTCAAACATATAATTATTTTTTTGGTTAAAGGGCTGATGAGAGATAACAGCACAGCACAAATATTGTAAGGTTTTGCACCTTGTCTTAGTGATAAGCTGTTTATTTTTCTCTATTATAAACGGATGTTTCCTGTCATCCATGAAAAACACGAAAGATCATTTACAAAACAGACAACTATCCCTTAAATAGCACACTTTTTCGTAACATTTTATTTTTCGTGGAGATGGATTAATAAGCCTTCGCTATGAAATCATCAGGGACATCAAGCGAAAAAATATCTTCTCTAATTTGAGCGGTATAAAAACCTAAAGAGCGGACTCGGTTTTGTAATTCCACTGACATATCAACGGCTGCAATGATGCCAAATACTTTTTTATCTTTATGCTCTGGGAAAAACTTTCGGAAATTTTGCATAATATTTTGTAATTGGGTAATCCCTTCTTCGCGCAGATGACTTTTAACCTCAACCACATAAACTTCATTAATCGAGCTATTTGCATACGCCAATACATCAATTTCTATATCTGCCCCTGCTTTGTGAATACGCACGCTAGGGCTGATAATTTCCATTTTAAATTTATCTTGCAGAATTTTTTGCATGGAAGGCAAAGCTAGTCCTTCGGTAAAACTTCCAAATTTTTTACCTAACCCGCCAATTTGTTTGCCCAATTCCTTCAGCTGCTTATTTACTTCTTTACTATTTTCTTTAATCTGTTTATCTGTTTCTCTTTGGGAAACTGCCAAACTCGCAACTAATTCTCTTAATTCATCATCTGTCATTTGTTTACCTATTATTTCTAGCTTTTACATAAAATGTGAAAACTAGAATTCTCTACTAAAAGTACGTAACTAATAAGCCTTCGCTATAAAATTATCAGGAACATCAAGCGAAAAAATATCTTCTTTAATTTGAGCGGTATAAAAACCTAAAGAACGGACTCGGTTTTGTAATTCCACTGACATATCAACAGCGGCAATGATGCCAAATACTTTTTTATCTTTATGTTCAGGGAAAAACTTTCGGAAATTTTGCATAATATTTTGTAATTGAGTAATACCGTCTTCTCGTAGATGACTTTTTACTTCAACCACATAAACTTCATTAATTGAGCTATTTGCATACGCTAACACATCAATTTCTATATCTGCCCCTGCTTTGTGAATCCGTACACTAGGACTGATAATTTCCATTTTAAATTTATCTTGCAGAATTTTTTGCATAGAAGGCAAAGCCAGCCCTTCGGTAAAACTACCAAACTTTTTACCTAAACCGCCGATTTGCTTGCCTAGCTCTTTAAGTTGCTTATTTATTTCTTTGTTATTTTCTTTTAGCTGCTTGTCTGTTTCTTTTTGTGAAACACGCAATCCTGCTATATGATGACCTGTTTCCTTTTGGGAAACCGCCAAACTTGCAACTAATTCTTTTAATTCATCATCTGTCATTTGTTTTCACCTATTTCTCAAATAGAGCAATTGACTCCACATGCCCTGTCTGTGGAAACATATCCATCACCCCCGCTTTAATTAATTTATAGCCTAATTCATTCACTAGAATACCTGCGTCTCGCGCTAAGGTGGAAGGGTTACACGAAATATAAACAATACGCTCAGGTTTCCATTTTTTTAAATTATGTAACACTTCTGATGCGCCTGCACGCGAAGGGTCTAATAATACTTTGTTAAATTTTTGCTTAGACCACGCAAAATCACCTACATCTTTGGTTAAATCAGCGGCATAAAATTCAACATTTTCGATGTTATTGAGTCGTGCATTTTCTTTGGCATGATTAATCAGCGGTAAGTCACCTTCAATTCCCACGACATGTCCTGCTTTGGTCGCTAAAGGTAAGGTGAAATTTCCTAAACCACAGAATAAATCAAGCACATTATCATCCTCGCATAATTCTAAAGCTTCAATTGCTCTAGTGACCATTTTGCGATTAATTTCATAATTAACTTGGGTAAACATCGCAGGTTTAAAAACAAATTCTATCCCTTGTTCTGGTAATGCGTATTTTGGCAAAATCTCAGGTTCACCGTCTAAAGGTTTAATCGTATCAGGGCCTTTAGACTGCAAACACATACTGATATTATGCTGATGCCCAAATTCGCGCATGATTTCTTTATCTTCATCTGTCGCAGGTTCTAAGACTCTAAATGCCAGTACGCAATCTTCATCACCCATCGCCACTTCTATTTGCGGAATTTTATCTTTAATGGTCAGCTTGCCTATCATCTCTGATAATGCCATTAATTTAGTGCCAACAATTGGGTGCATGACTTTACAGCTTTCAATTTCTGCTAAGAAAGGATTGCGCCTTTCTCTAAAACCAACTAAAACGCGACCTTTCTTCTCCACATATTTAACGCCCATTCGTGCCTTACGACGATAGCCCCAATGTTCACCTGTTAAGGGTTCCCAAATTTGGGGGATTTCGACTTTACCGATGCGGGCAAATTGTTCATTTAATAAACCCTGTTTAATATGAATTTGCTCGGCAGAATCGACATGCTGAAAACTACAGCCTCCACAAACGCCATAATGCGGACATTCTGCTTCGACTCTATGCTCAGAGCGCGTCAATAAATTAACGACTTTACCTTCGGCAAAATCTTTACGACTGTCGGTATAAATAAACTCTAATTCTTCATTGGGTAAAGCTTCATCAATAAAAACGACTTTGCCATCAACATGAGCAACCCCGCGACCATCATGAGCAAGGGATTCTATCGTGACTTTGACAGGGTTTTCAGGTAATTTTTTTTTGCGTGATCTTCTACGTGCCATTTATTTTTTCTTCCAGCTTCCATTAGAGGTTTGATACCACCAGCCCGCTTGTGCATTGCTGACCCAGCGAGTGGCAAAGGTTGATTTAATTTGTCCGTACCAATCGGGGTGTCCGTTGGCATTCGCAATTGCTTTATATAAGCTTTCGCGGTCACTATTTTCCGCTGAGACTAATTTTTTTACTTTATTACGCTCTTTTAAAGGCACGGCAGCGGCATCTTTTACGGTAATTAAGCCATCTTTTTTGATTCCGACAAAGCCTTTACTGTAAAAACCTTTTAAAGCGTTAAAGCGCGTTTTCATCGCGGCTTGTAAGCGTCTGATTTCTGGACTATCTATGGATAAATTGGCTTCAGCCGCATGAGCGGGAGCAATGATGATATTCAATGCACCGTCTACCCATTGATAAACGCTCAATTGCCACACGGGTAAACGCGCTTCAGGCTCTTCTTGTTTTGCAGGGATGGTTTCCTGTATCCCTTTAATAATGGTATCCGCAGCCTTTTCAGCGGCGGCAGCAGGAAAATAAATATTAATAGTTACACAAGCGGTTAATAATAACAGGCTGAGCAAAGGTACTTTTTTCATGACAGACTCCGTGAAATATAAAAGGGCAAAACTTGTTATAGACAAGTGTTGTTAAATGAGTGCTGAATAATTAGCGACAATGGAAGGACAGTTCAAAAGGTAATTATATCAATTTCAGGCGGCAATTAAGTAGTTACTAATAATTTTTAACTATAGACTTAATAAATAATGAAAAATATCAGTGCTTATCCCCTCTCTATTTTTTAAAAACTAATTATTTTAATGCTCTGATAGGTTGATGATAAGATGAGCGAATTATCTTAATCTGTGTTACTTTATTCACTTAATTTTTTTGTAAATAATTTAAATATAACAATGCTCAAGGATTCTGTTTCAATCCAAATTATTGGAAGTGATATTACAGCATTAGATCACCAAAGCTCCATAATCTCTTCGCTAGTTGATAATGAAGTAAGCGTGCGCTTGATTGATGAAAATAGTAGTGCAATTACTTTATCTCAAGCTAATTCTCCCGATATTCTCATTTTTTTATTAGAATCTGCCAATGTTCCTACCTTAGATTATCTGTCTTCGTTACCAAAAAGCATTAGGCCCGCTTTACTGGTAATCACGTCAATCAACGATCCTAAGTTGATGAGACTTGCTATGCAGGCGGGAGCGCGAGATTTTTTTGTAGAGCCTGTTGATGATAGCGAATTACAAAGAGCTCTCGTTAAGCTAGTGTCTGATTGTCAATATATAGGTGATGGTACGCCAGGTATTTTAACGACGGTTATTAATGCTAAAGGTGGCTCAGGTGGAAGTGTTATTGCGTGTAATTTGGCACATGTCGCAGCGGTTACTTCTGATGCAAATGTCTTATTAATTGATATGGATTTGCAGTTTGGTACGCAATCATTATTGTTGGACTTAAGACCTGCGCATACGATTGTTGAGGCATTAGACGATGTTAATCAGCTAGATTTTGCCGCTATTGATGGTTATATGTCTAAACATATTAGTGAACTACGCCTACTTTCTATGTTAGATGAGCATATTGTCTTGCCAGGAGAAATTTCTGTAGAGAGCTTAAATAAGCTCTTAATGCTGACATTAAATAATTATGATCGGGTTTTTATCGACCTGCCGCGTTTAATCGACCCCGTTTCAGCCAGTATTTTAGACAAGTCTGAGCAAATTCTCATTATTGTTCAGCAAAATTTAGCGAATATGCGTGATGCAAAACGCTTAATCAAAATTTTAAAAGCTGAATTTAATGTTAATGAGCAAGATATTCTCGTGGTTGTTAATCGCTATAATGAAAACAGTGGTTTAGACCTTAAAAATATAGAGTCCACATTAGAAATATCAAATGTCACTGCGATTCCGAATGATTATGAACGCGTTGCCGCCGCGACTAATTTAGGAAAGCCTTTATTTGAGTATGCTCGCCATGCGGAAATCACCCATTCTTTAATAGAGTTAGCGATGCGCTTAGGTGTTAATGTTAGCGATGATTTTAAAAAACGAGGTTTTTTTAAGTCTTTATTTGGAAGTCGCAACTCTAAATAAACAGCGGTATTGTTTTCATGATATCTCCCCTTTATTTTTAATCGCAAAAATATTGTTATTGACGTAAAGCGAGGAAAATAAAGTTCTAAACCTAATAGCTTACAAAATCCCCTCAGTTTTTCTGTCTTATTTTTTAGTGGTTAAGAAGAAATACCATCCTCTATTTGTATTCTCGCTTTCGTTTCTTGTCATTGAAGAGTAGACTGAATTCTGTAGTTAAATTCATTTTCACCTTAAGAAATTAAGTCATAAGAGCTTAATATGGTTAATGTTACGCAGAGGTGCGAAAGAATATTTTTACGCCAACAAATTTTAATAGTAAGCAGTTCCTCAAGCTAAGGTTTAAATTCGTTAATATTATTAGCGAGTCTCCTTAAAAAATAAAAGATACTTAAAGAAGTGTGAGTGAGGGCGGTGAAATATAAGTATCCAATCAAAAGTCACGGTTTCAAATGATATAGGTTAATACTTTTTCATTTTAAATTATGAACACTTTCATGGTCTCAACTAAATTACTCGCGTGTCCTATAAGCTTTTGCATCATATTAGTTAAGATTAATAAAAATCAAAATAATATAGTCTCTCTTGTAAATGGAGGAAAAACATGAGTCTTAAAAGTCGTATTCAAGAGTTTTCTAAAGGTCAAAGTCATGATGTTATCAAAACTGAAATTAGCAAAAAACATGAAACAGAAGCACCACAAAAAAATGTTCATGCACCACTAGAGTTCGATATTTTATCCAATAAAGACTTGGAAATTAAGGAACAGATTCATGGAAAATTACTAGATATTTTAGACCTTTCTTTAATTGTAAAAATGAATCACAAAGATGCGCGTAAGCAAATCAGTGATGTAATACGCAGTTTAATTGATGAAGAATCTTTACCTATTAGCACTAAAAATCGACAATTAATCGTTAATGAGGTCATTAATGATGTTCTAGGCTTAGGGCCTTTAGAGCATTTGCTTTATGAACCCAGTATTGCAGATATTCTGGTTAATGGGAGTAAATCAGTTTATATAGAACGCTATGGTAAGCTAGAAAAAACGCCTATTACTTTTAAAGATGATGAGCATTTATTAAAAGTGATTGATCGTATCGTCACTTCGGTCGGTAGACGCATAGATGAATCCTCGCCTTTAGTCGATGCGCGTTTAAAAGATGGCTCTCGCGTGAACGCCATCATTCCACCCTTAGCAATAGACGGCCCTTCTTTATCAATTCGTCGTTTTACTAAAGATAAAATGAAAATGGAGGATTTAGTTGAAATTGGCAGTATCAGTCAAGCAATGGCTGAGGTGTTTGCTAATATTGTTAAAGCAAGGCTAAATATCTTAATTTCAGGCGGAACAGGCTCAGGTAAAACGACCATGTTAAATGCGCTATCTAATAATATTCCTGAAACCGAGCGTATCGTCACTATCGAAGATTCTGCTGAATTACAACTACAAATGGATCATCTAGTACGACTGGAAACTCGACCCTCTAATATAGAAGGCAAAGGTGAGGTCAATCAGCGTGAATTAGTACGTAATGCTTTAAGAATGCGTCCTGACCGAATTGTTATTGGTGAGGTTCGTGGTGAAGAAGCCTTTGATATGTTACAGGCAATGAACACGGGGCATGATGGCTCTTTAACAACTATCCATGCTAATACGCCACGCGATGCCTTAGCCAGAGTAGAAAATATGGTGACTATGGCAGGTTTTGAGTTGCCTATCAAAACCATACGTACTCAAATTGCCTCAGCCATTAATGTTGTTATTCAATTAGAGCGTTTAGAAGATGGTAGACGACGTGTAACCAGTATCGCGGAAATTAATAGCATGGAAGGTGATGTGATTACCATGTCTGAAATTTTTAAATATGAACGTAAAGGGCTTGATGAACATGGCAACGTTATAGGTAAACATGTCCCGACAGGAATTGTTCCACGCTTTAATGACAAAATCAAACAAAGAGGACTTTCGTCCAATATTAGTGCTTATACCAATCAAGACTCATTAGGAGAATAAGGTTATGGATCAATCCACACTTATTACGTTTTTATTGCTGGTTTTTGGCTGTATTTTTATGTTGTCGCAAATTATTCTAGTGCCTACTTTTGGGACTAAATCCAAAGAAAGTCGGCAAATTAAAAAAAGATTACTTAAAGTCAATGATGGTAATGGAATTAAAGAGCAGTCTTTAGTTAGACAAAAATATTTGCATCAGCTTTCTCCCATGGAACTCTGGCTCGAATCTCTACCAGGCGCGGAAAATCTGGAGGTTTTATTAGAGCAGGCAGGTAAAACCTACCCTGCGTATAGACTAGTCTTGGTCATGATAATAGCGGCAATTCTTGGTGGCATTGTCACATGGTTTATAACGACTAATTTGTATATAACTATTGCTGCTATTGTCATTTTAGGATGGTTACCGCTAATTAAAATAAAACGCGATCGTGAAGCCAGAATGATGGCATTTGAAGAGCAATTACCTGAAGCCTTAGATATGATGACACGCGCGTTGCGGGCGGGTTATCCCTTTAATGAAGCTATGCACTATATTTCAGAAGAAATGCAAGACCCCATTGCCCATGAATTTGGCATTACTTTTGAAGAAATTAATTACGGGCGCGATGTTAGACAAGCTTTTAACTATCTAATTTTACGAGTACCTAGCACCAATTTAATTGCTGCGACTACCGCGATTAACATTCAAAGGGAAACAGGGGGTAATTTAGCAGAATTACTGGAAAAAATTAGTGATATTTTACGTAAACGCTTTCGTTTTCAACGCCGAGTCAAAACTATTACCGCAGAAAATCGTGCCTCTGCCTGGGTTTTGTCATTATTACCCTTTGTGGTTTTTCTCGCCATCGCACTTAAATCACCTAATTATATAAAACCTTTATTTACGACTGAGATGGGAAATGAAATACTAATTGTCGGGCTGATTTTACAAGTCATTGGGGCTTTTTGGGTACGTAAACTGATAAATCTTGATATTTAGGTGAGAGCATGGATTATATTATTCAATTCTTTTTAAACATCACGGGTGATGAAGAAACAGGTCGCTGGATAGTTATCCTATTGATAGCCTTAGCGGTATTCGCAGTGGTTATCGCGGCAGCCTTTTTAATTTTTGGAATCTATAACCCGATTTGGAAACGCTTACATTCGGTCACAGGTACAGAACAAAAAGAAGGGACTGGATTTAGAAGTTCAGCAGAAACATTGGGGAATTATTTTGTTATTCGTGACCGACCCGGTGAAGAGCTTTCTTATACTCGTCAACGCTTACTTTACGCAGGCTTGCATACTAAAAATAGCTTAGCCCATTATTATGGGATTAGAATTATTTTAATTCTATTCTTATCAATAGGCTCATTTTTAATCTGTTCCACCTTATATCCTGACATAAAAAAAGCAGTACTGTTAATGGTTGTTAGTGCAGCGAGTGCCGCAGGTTTCATTGGACCTAGTTTTCTTCTGGATAAAAAAGTTGCCGCCAGACAAAAACTCATTAGAAATTCTTTTCCTGATGCAGTGGATCAGTTGATTGTTTGTACAGAAGCGGGCTTAGGCTTAGAAATGGGGTTGCAGAGAATTGCCAAAGATACAGGTTTAAGTAATGAGGTGATGGGGCATGAACTTGGCTTAGTTAATGCGGAGCTTAGAGCAGGAGTAGACCGAGAGAGAGCCTTAAAAAACTTGGTTCAAAGAACCGGTGTAGAAGAAATTAGAGGACTGGTTTCAGCAATTTCTCAAAGTTTGCGTTTCGGAACCAGTATTGCTGCAACCTTACGAGTTTATGCGGACGAGTTGAGAGATAAGCGTATGCAGCGAGCAGAAGAAGAAGCGGCAAAATTAGCGATTACCATGTTGTTTCCTCTCGCATTTTGTTTCTTTCCTGGTATTTTTATTGTCATTTTAGGGCCAGCGATGATTTCAATTTACAAAAATTTAGGTTAGTAAATGAATATCATGACTGCCAGTCCTTGAAGGACTGGCAGTCATCAAACGAACAAAGTCTAATGTCTAAAATGACGCATTCCAGTAAAGACCATTGCGATATTATGTTCATCCGCTGCTTCAATAACTTCGCCATCACGCATTGAACCACCTGGTTGAATAATTGAGGTAATTCCCGCTTCTGCGGCGGCATCTATGCCATCTCTGAAAGGAAAAAAAGCATCCGATGCCATTGCGGAACCTGCAACAACTAAGCCTTCATCCGCAGCTTTTATGCCTGCAATTTTTGCCGAATAAACACGGCTCATTTGTCCTGCACCTACGCCAATGGTTTGAGCGTTTTTACAATAGACAATCGCATTGGATTTAACAAATTTACCGACTTTCCACGCAAATAATAAATCAGCAAGCTCATCTTCACTTGGAACACGCTTACTAACGACTTTGACATCTTCTGCGCCAATTTGACCTAAATCTTTATCTTGTACTAACAAACCGCCTGCAACACGTTTAAAATCCAATGAAGCTTGGGGTTCTTTATCCCATTCACCTGTTACTAAAACACGGACATTTTTCTTGGCGACTAATGCGTTTTGTGCGGCTTCACTAATGCTAGGCGCGATAATTACTTCAACAAACTGTCGTTTAATAATTTCGCTGGCGGTTTTTTCATCTAACTCTTGATTGAAGGCGATAATGCCGCCAAATGCCGAAGTCGGGTCAGTTGCATGGGCTAAATCATAAGCAGTAAAAATATCGTCTGCTTGGGCAACGCCACAAGGATTTGCATGTTTAACAATCACGCAAGTTGGTTTTTCAACAAAGGATTTAACACATTCTAAGGCGGCATCTGCATCGGCAATATTATTGTAAGACAGTGCTTTTCCTTGTAGCTGTCGCGCTGAACTAATAGTGCCAGCAGGCGCGTTATGCTCTTGATAAAAAGCCGCCTTTTGATGCGGGTTTTCACCATAACGCATGGTTTGTAAATGCTCAAATTGCAGGTTTAACGTCGGCGGAAATTGTTCGCCCTTTGTGTTTCCTAAATACGTTGCAATCGCGGTATCGTAGCTGGCGGTATGCTCGAAACTTTTTAGGGCTAAGTTAAAGCGTGTTTCGTGACTCAACGCGCCTTCATTGCTATTTAATTCATCAATAACGCTTTGATAATCATCAGGGTTAACGATGACCGCAACATCATTATGATTTTTAGCGGCGGCACGAATCATGGTAGGCCCGCCTATATCAATATTTTCAATCGCTGTGGCTAAGTCGCAATCAGGGTTGGCAACGGTTTGCTGAAAAGGGTATAAATTGACCACAACCATATCAATGGCGTTAATATCATTGGCAGC
>WTBX01000365.1 GCA_013138855.1 Methylococcaceae bacterium | reverse complement strand
GAATGTCCCCAATGATGTCGTAATGTATTATGTTCATAATATATATTTATTCTCACCTAAGTTTTACACAGTGGTTGAGAGCTAATTCTAAGGGATGTTATTTGTTTATATAAAGATATTGAAAAACATTATGACTCACCACGTTGCCATGATCGCATTATGAGTTTAGGCAATCGCCACAAAAAACCAAAAAATAAACGTGTGTGCATTCCTGTCAATAACACATTATCACGCAAATATCTAAATTGACTCACACCGCCTTCTTCGACGGCTAAATAACGCACAGGCGTTTCCAAGTTAATCGCCTTAACACCACGCCATGCTAATCTAACGACAACTTCGGGTTCAAAATCAAAACGCCTTGCCCAGCGTGTTTCAGTCATCACCGCCATTAAATCTTTAATTGGATAAACCCGCATTCCAAACAAAGAATCGCCAATTCCCCAACCCAAAGTTTCCAGATTAACCCAGCCATTAGAAATACGTCGTCCTTGCACTCTTAAAGCAGGGGCAGACTCTGCAAATACAGGTTTTCCTAAAATCATCGCCTCAGGATGCGCTTGTGATTGAGAAATAAAATCAGCAATAGATTCTGCCGAATGTTGTAAATCAGCATCCATCGTTAAAACATACGAAAAACCGTTTACTTGCGCTTGTTCAATGCCTTTTAAAATAGCCGCGCCCTTACCAATATTTTCAGCCAATCGAATGATTTTTAAAGCTTGTGGATATTGCTCAAGTAAAGAAGTTAAAAGTTTATCACTATCATCAGTGCTGCCGTCAATCACCACCCAAACAGGTGCGTGATATTGCAGCACCTCACTAACCGTTGTTTTTAAAATAGCCCCTGTGTTGTAACTAGGGATAATAATTAAATAAGGGTTCAATACAAAATCCATTGTTTTGCTAAAGATAAATCACTATTTTCTAGCGCGTGTATTGAATATTTTAACAGTTATTGCAGAATGAATTCTTTTGAATGTCCACGAAAGGTATGAAAAGCACGAAATTTTTTATTTCGTGTTTTTCAGGTCTTTGAAGCTGGGGTAAATCGAGTAAAAACCTGTCAGCTCAGGTAAATATTCACGCGGAGCCGCGACTTCCAGTCGCGCACGAAGTTATTTTAAAGCGAGTATATTTTATGAGTTTTGAAGACGTTTTTAGGTCTCGTGCGCGACTGGAAGTCGCGGTTCCGTATATCGAGAGCAAGTTATTAAACAATGACCATATTATCTCTATGAATGAGTTCTTCATCATCGTCATAGCCTAAAATCGCTTCAAATTCCTTGCTGGTTTTACCTGCTATTTTTAAAGTTTCATCAACATTGTAGTTAATTAAACCTCTGGCTACTTCCTTGCCTTGTAAATCCACACAAGTAACCAAATCCCCGCGTTTAGACTGTCCTGAGGCGGTTTTCACACCTATCGCTAATAAACTTTTACCATTGCCTTTTAAGACTTTTACTGCGCCATCATCTAAAACTAAACGTCCTTTGACTTGTAATTGTCCTGCTAACCATTGTTTTCTGGCGGCGAGAGGAGCAATGTTCGGCATTAAATGTGTGCCTAGCTGTTCACCCTTGATAATTTGGGTGATGACGTTTTCAATGTCACCAGAAACGATGATAGTGCCTGCACCTGAACGTGAAGCTAAACGTGCCGCGCTGACTTTGGTGTACATGCCGCCACGACCTAAACCGCTGCGACTTTCACCCGCAACTTCATCTAATAAACTATCGTTAACGTGGGCTTCTTCGATTAAACAGGCTTCGGGATTAATTGAAGGGTCGGCATCGAATAAGCCTTGTTGGTCGGTGAGGATGATTAATAAGTCGGCTTCGACTAAATTGGCAACTAACGCGCCTAAGGTGTCGTTATCGCCAAAGCGAATTTCATCGGTGGCAACGGTGTCGTTTTCATTAACAACAGGGATGACTTGATAATCTAATAAAGCTAATAAGGTGCTGCGTGCATTAAGGTAGCGTTTGCGGTCGGATAAGTCATCATGAGTGAGTAAAACTTGGGCAGCGTGTAAGCCGTGTTTTTGAAATTTATTTTCAAAGACGCGCACTAAGCCCATTTGCCCGATGGCGGCGGCGGCTTGTAATTCATGCAAAGTTTTAGGGCGTTGCTTTAAGCCTAAACGTGACAATCCTTCGGCAACTGCGCCTGATGAAACTAGGACGACATCTTTTCCTTGTTGCTTTAGGGTAGCAATTTGTTCCACCCAACTGGCAATCGCGGGTTTATTTAGCCCTCGACCTCCAGCGGTTAATAAGGAGCTGCCGATTTTAACGACCACTCGCTTGGCATTAACAAATTCATTCCTGTTCATTTTCAGCTTGGCGTTGTTCGTCTAAAAAGTCCATAATCGCAAACATTAGCCCGCGTGTGCCTTGTTTTTTTAGAGCTGAAATTTGGAAAACTTGTCCTTTCCAGTCCAATTCATCAATAATAGCCTGACAATGTGCTTCTAACTCTTCATCTAATACGCGGTCGATTTTATTAAGGACTAACCAGCGTGGTTTTTCATCTAAACCATGCCCCCATTTTTCAACTTCATGAATGATTTTTTTGGCGGATTCGACGGCGCTTTCATCGCTTTCATAAGGTTGTATGTCAACAATATGCAGTAATAAACCTGTGCGTGATAAATGTTTTAAAAATTGTAAGCCTAACCCCGCACCTTCTGCCGCACCTTCAATCACTCCAGGTATATCAGCTATGACAAAACTGCGTAAATCATCGACACTCACCACGCCTAAATTTGGTACGAGTGTGGTAAAAGGATAGTCAGCAACTTTAGGTTTCGCGGAGGAAACTGATCGAATTAAGCTGGATTTTCCCGCGTTGGGTAAGCCTAATAAGCCAACATCCGCAATCACCATCAGTTCTAAGCGTAAATTGCGTTGCTCGCCTTTTGAGCCTTTACTGAATCGTTGCGGGGCGCGATTGACGCTACTTTTAAAGCGAGTATTACCTAAGCCGTGAAAGCCGCCTTTAGCGACTAATAATTTGTCACCAACTTTGGTTAAATCACCGATTTTTTCACCTGTATCGACTTCATAAACTAAAGTGCCTAGTGGAACAGAAACGAAAGCCTCTTTACCTTTATGACCTGTGCAATTGCGCCCCATGCCATTTTGTCCACGCTGCCCTCTATGAACTGAGTGGTAGCGAAAATCGACTAAGGTATTAACATTTTCTGCGGCCACTAAATAAACACAGCCGCCATCACCGCCATCACCGCCATCAGGCCCCCCTTCGGGAATATATTTTTCGCGTCTAAAGGTTGCAATGCCATTGCCACCATCACCCGCTTCTACACGAATTTCTGCTTCATCAACAAATTTCATTTATGCAAACCCTTTAATTATTCGACGATTTTGAGACTGTATTTAATT
>WTBX01000021.1 GCA_013138855.1 Methylococcaceae bacterium | reverse complement strand
CGAAAAAGTTTATAACCCTTTTGATGTTTTATTATATTTAAAAAGCAAAAGCTTTGAAAATTATTGGTTTGAAACAGGCAGCCCTTCATTTTTATTAAAACTCATTCGAGATAGACAGTATACGATTCCTGATATGGAGAATATTAGTTTAACTAAGGCGGATTTAGGCACGTTTGATGTCAATGAAATAACATTGGAGACTTTATTATTTCAAACAGGTTATTTAACGATTGAAAGCGTAGAAGACTTGGGGGAAGACAAGCTGTTTTATTTGAAATACCCCAATCAGGAAGTAAAAACCAGTTTAAACCAATATTTATTACGCGATTTAACCCACACCAGCCCCAGCGAAATAACCCGCAGTCGCGTACAAGTTTATAGAGCTTTGGAAGCGGCGGATTTTAAAATGTTAGAGCAAGGCTTTAGTGCGTTGTTTGCCTCCATTCCGCACGACTGGCATCGAAAAAATGAACTCAGTAATTACGAAGGTTATTATGCTTCAATAGTCTATAGCTGTTTTTGCGCTTTAGATTTAACCGTGACTGCCGAAGATTCAACTAATCAAGGACGGATTGATTTAACGGTGATGCTAAACGATCAAGTTTTTATTATTGAATTTAAAGCGATAACAGAGACGGATAAACAAGGTACAGCTTTAGCGCAAATTAAAGCGAAAAACTACCAACAAAAATATTTAGCGGATGATAAAACGCTGTTTTTAGTCGGGATGGAATTTGATAAACAACAACGTAATTTGGTTTTTTTTGAGTGGGAAAAAGTTTAACGCAGCATTCGCGGTACTCGCATTTTAACCACTTCGCCTTTAGGTGCTGTTCTTAATGAAATCAGAGAAAACCATCATGCCCATAAACTTAATCAGTAAATTGCTACCGAATAAACACATGAAAATTGGAATAAGAGTCTGTCTCACTATTGCTACGCTCATCCTCACTAATTGTTCGACTTCCAGCCTAAAAATACTCAAAACTTATGATGGTGACACCATGACTTTATTACAAGGTTCTGACAAGATTAAGGTGCGCTATTACTGCATAGATACTCCTGAAATGAAGCAAGGAGATTGGGGAAAACGCAGTCGTGATTATTTAAGAAAACTCGCGCCTAATGATTCAGTCGTCACCCTTGAGATTAAAGATACTGATAGATATGGACGTAAAGTTAGCATAGTGAATTTAAACGGTAAAAATCTTAATCTTGAAATGGTGAAAGCAGGTATGGCGGCGGTCTATCCTCAGTATTGTAAAGACAGTGACTATTTTGAAGCACAGGATTATGCTAAGCGTAAACGATTAGGTATTTGGAAAACAAACGGTTTGCATCAGCGACCTTGGGTGTATAGAAAATCAAAACGTAAATAAGTTTACTTGAAGATGAAGTTCTGCATTCTGGCTGATTTTCAAGGGTAAATTTTAGCCTTTGGAAAGTGGGAACTAAAAAAACAAGAATGGTTTAGCTTATGAGTTTTTCATAATAGTGTCGTAATCTTGACCGCCATAAAAGATATTTAAAATGGTGACGTTTTGTTTTTCTACATCAACTTCAAAAGCGGCTACGGCATTTTTATCTATGGGTACAATTCTTAGGTTTTTGCGTAAATCATCACGGCGTTGACCACGTAAAGGCACGGTTTCAAGGCTGTAACATGCTTTCTCTAGGCGTTGCATATAAGCCCATGCGACTTCTGGTAATTCACTTTTTTCTGCAATATAGAGGTATATGTTTTCAAGGTCGCTAATAGCGTCTGGTGTTAGGCTGACTTTATAGGCTTTCATCTGAAAAATTATTTAGATGATTTTGATGTAGTTTTTTGATTTTTTCAAAGGCTTGGTCGATGGGAATAGCTGTGCCACTGTTTGCAGAGTTTTCTAGTCTTTTACGAATCAGTGCTATTCGAGCATCATGTTCTTCTTGTTGTTTTTGCCAGAGTCGCATGGCTTCGCGGATAACTTCGCTTGTGGAGCTGTACGCGCCAGATTTAACTTTTTCTTTAATATTTAAAAGCATATCAGGCGGTATGGTGATGCAGATTTTTTCTGCTTTATTGATGTTTTTCATTATTGGCTCCTGTTTTATTGCTTTCTATAAAGTATGATTTAATCATACTTAGAGGTATTTGAAATATCAATCAATATTTAATCACTCAATTACACCATGCAACCTCTTTATTTATCATGTTGGAATGAAAATTTATTCTAAAAACCAGTTTTCTACTGTTAGTGCAGAAAAATGAGCAAAATCACGAGTGTTTTGAGTGACTAAAATAAGTCCATGTAGTTGAGCTATCGCGGCAATTTGACCATCAATTAGTGGAGCTGTTTTTCCTGTGAGACTAAGTTCAGCTTGCAAGTCACCATGTAAGGCTGCCGCTTGTTTATCGTAAGGCAGAATGGGGACTTTAGGATAAACAAAATCGTCTAAGTAACGTAAAATTTCTCTGCGTTTTTTTGATTCGGGGAGTCGTTTAGCCCCTTGTATGATTTCATAGATAACAGGGGCTGCGGTTGCAATATAGGCTGTATTTTCTAATAAGAGTTTTACAACATTTACATCAGGTTTTGGTTTTAAGGACTCGGATAAGATATTTGTGTCGAGTAAATATCGTGTTTTCATAAGTCAATGGCTCTGCCAATATCATGTTTTCTATCTTGTGAAAAAATAGAGGTATCTAAATCCGTTAAGGCTTCGGTGTCTTTTGAGGCTAAAAAGTCTTTAAGTGCTTGTGTTGCGGTTTGAGCTTGTTTGTCTTCTTCTAAAGGTAAAATAATGACTTCAAGTTTTCGGTGTAATAATTCATCGGGTAGGGTAATTTGTAAATTATGATTTGCATTGTCGTAAATTTGTCTAAAGGCTTGCATGTTTGTTCTCCTATTTTGTTTGACTATTGATATTCGAGTACTGTTATTTGCTTTGATTCAATGATGATTTTTTACAGTATGTTAGCCATGTAGGGTGGGCAATATTTTTTCGTGTAACGAAAAAACGCCGCCCACCAAACGTTGTGCATAAATGGTGGGCATCGTTATCTCGCTTCGCTCAATAAGCTTGCCCACCCTACTTGGCTTATAAATACTTTTTCAAAACCGTTTGTTTTTAGCGGTAGGGTAGTTTGATTGTGTTAACAGTTTTTTAAATATCTTGTTCGGTTAGGTTTGCATCTTTTAATAATTTGCTTA
>WTBX01000009.1 GCA_013138855.1 Methylococcaceae bacterium | reverse complement strand
ACTAGAACGTCAGTATGATAAATTTTATTTAAACCTTCGATACGGCTAGCAAGATTAACATTATCACCAATCACCGTGTAATTAATACGATCACAAGAACCTAAATTGCCGACAATTGCTAAACCTGTATGAATCCCAATACGGGTATTAAAAGGCTTTTTGCCTTCAGCGATTCGTTGTTCGTTTAAATTATCAATCGTTCGCCGACAATCTAAAGCAGATTGGCAAGCCAATCTGGAATGATCGGCAATATATTTAGGTGCGCCCCAAAATGCCATCACTGAGTCACCAATATATTTATCTATCGTGCCATGATTTTCCAATACAATCACTTTAGTCATCTGATCAATATAATTAGATAAATCGGTCATTAGCTCTTTAGGACCTATTTCCTCTGAAAGCGTCGTAAAACCTTCTATATCAGAAAAGAAAAAACTTAAATTTAATTCATGGTAATCCGCCGTTCCCGCTTCACCTTCATTAAGAAGTTTTTGTACTAATGAAGGCGGCACATATTTTAAAAAGGCTTTTAAACCTTGAGTCATAGATGTTGTTGCATCCGACATTTGCTGAAATTCTTGAATAGGCGATGATAAAGGTTTTAAATCGCTAAACTCTAAGTTTCTAACTTGTCTCATCGTATGCGTAATGCTTTCGATAGGCTTAGACAAACTACGAGATAACCAGATACAAAACAACACAGATACGAATAACATTATCGAGGTGACCAGCAAGCTCATAGCACGCGCTTGTTTAGTTTCACCTAAAAAATCATTTTCAGGCACAATCATTATCAAGAACCAATCTTTTCCGATAGCCTTGGAGAAATCATGTACTTTTACAAAATATTTTTCACCTTCAAAATAATAGAAAAATTCTTTATCATATTTTTTAAAAAACTCTTGTACCCCTTCTTTTAACCAGCCGTCTTCAATATCATTAACCTTCATTCCTTCTGGTCGCCCATTAATTAATTTATCTATTTTCAAATCTGAAAACAAAATAATTTTGCGAGCATTATTAACTACCAGTGTTTTACCATTTTTACCAATTTTTAATGAGGCAAAGAAATTAGATAAAAGATCCAAACTAATATCAGCCCCGACCACGCCTTTAAATTGTTCTTGAATATTAAGAATAGGGCTAGCGATAGTAATACCATATAACTGCTGGCTATCATTTTCTTTTTGATAAATATTATCTGCTTCGTTATTATAAAATTTATAAACATCCGTCCAAAATATATTTAAACGTTTTTTAGCACCTTGATACCAAACTCTTTGCCTTGCATCGAAGTCATCATTCGGTTCAATATCCGTTTCAATTTTTGTATTTAAAACCTGTTCCTTATCACCACGATACTTCCACACTATTTTTGTTTTTTCGGTGGAGTTATCTATTAATTTGGTAGAAATAGATCCAAATTTATTTCGATACCCCATAATAAAATTTCCTTGTTCATCGCCTATGTAATACATAAACAAAAAGGGGGTTTTTTTTAAAATTTTAATAACATGATGTTCTAAATGCTGGTCATTGATAATATTAAGCTCATTAGACAATAACATTGTGCTTAAGGAAGTACTGTTCTCAGCAACTTTTAAATGATGCGTGGTTTGGCTAACCGCATGATTGAGGGTGGTATTAAGCAGTGAATTAGATAACGCTAAGGTATTTTCAGAATTAACCTTGTAACTATAGATAACAATAGCAACCGTAAAAATAATTAACCCAATGAAACAAGTCATTAAATCAACTTTAAAGGCGCGTTTATAATCTCTCAGTTTCATAGCATTAACCTGAAATGGTTGTTTTAGATATATCAAATTATAGCGGATAGAAGGAGCTAGAGAATGATTTATATTTTTAGTGGAGTAATTTCTCATTACTAGAAAACCTGACAGGTCTTCATGGAGGTTTAAAATCACACGAAAGACCTGTCAGGTTTGGCAGAATAAAATTTAGAGTAAATATGTCCAAAGCATGTTCTGGACTCCAGCTTTCCGCTAAATAACTTTAGAAAATTGCTGCTGTTTCTGAGCCAAATAACAATCGAATATCATACAAATATTACGAATTAATAAACGCCCAGCGGGTAAAACGTTGATATTACCCTCAGAAATCGTTAATAATCCATCCACTTGCATTACCTCTAAACGCTTTAATTCTTCGGCAAAATAGTCGCTAAATTTAATCGAAAAATCCCGCTCAATTTCGCTAAACTTTAAATTAAAATGACAAATTAGTTTAGTAATCACTTCACGACGTAATTTATCATCTGTATTGAGCTCTAAACCTTTAACGACAGGTAATCGCCCTTCGTTAATCAAACGATCATATTCGGCTAAATCTTTTACATTTTGTGAATACGAATCCCCTACCCGACCAATAGAAGTAATTCCCAAACCCACTAAATCACAATCTGAATGGGTGGAGTAACCTTGAAAATTACGATATAACTTACCTTCGCGCTGTGCGATTGCTAGCTCATCATCAGGTTTAGCGAAATGATCCATACCGATATAAACATAACCTGCCTCTAATAAACGCTGTCCTGTCATTTGCAAAATATCTAATTTCACTTCGGGTGAGGGCATCTCATTATCATTAATTTGCCGTTGCGTTTTAAATTTTGTCGGCATGTGGGCATAATTAAAAATCGAAAATCTATCGGTCGAAACGGCTAACACTTTTTCTAAGGTTGCCGAAAAACTTTCCACGGTTTGCAAAGGCAAGCCGTAAATTAAATCTAAATTAGTCGAGCGAAAGCCATGTTTACGCGCGGCTTCTAATACGCCGAAAGTTTGTTCTTCTGTTTGAATACGATTAACCGCTTTTTGTACGGCTGGGTTAAAATCCTGTAAACCTAAACTAATGCGGTTAAAGCCTAATTCACGCAATTGCTCAATAGTATTTTCATTCGTTTCACGCGGGTCAACTTCAATCGAATATTCTCCACTATCATCATCGTGCAAATTAAAAAACTGGCGCGTGGTACCCATTAAACGCTTCATTTGTTCATAACTTAAAAAGGTAGGAGTACCACCGCCCCAGTGTAACTGGTCAACCTTACGATCAGAATCAAAAAGCTGCGCCTGCATTTCGATTTCTTTCAATAGATTATTTAAATAAGGCTCTGCGTGTTTACGGTTATTGGTGATAATTTTGTTACAAGCACAAAAAAAGCACACGGTATCGCAAAAAGGAATATGAAAATAAAGCGATAAAGCCCCGCCTTTAGCATTAGAGTTTTTAATTTGCTCGCGGTATTGCGCATCAGCAAAACCCTCATGCAATTCCAATGCGGTTGGGTATGAAGTATAACGAGGGCCTGCTTTGTCATAGCGGTTTATTAAGTTCAGGTCGAAAGTGAGAGATTGATCCATAAATTTTAACTATTGATGTTAGATGCGGCTATTATCAAACAATCACTCTATGACTACAACCACTAAAACCTTACATTTTATAAGTGTTAGTGGAGCCGCGACTTTTAGTCACGCACGGAATATCAAGTATGAAACAGTGAGTCATTATCAAGAGAAGTAAGGACTGGCAGTCCTTCCATAAACGATGAAAACCAAGAGAGGACTGCCAGTCCTACCGCTAAAATAGCTCTGTTTCACGGAAGATACCAAATAGCCTAAAAAAGAAAGTTCTAGGAGTCGTCTGGAAGACAACTCTCCCAATTTTGAGTAATTACGAGGATTTTTTTAAATGCCCATTAATCATTTAAGAACAATACTGGATAAATTACCCTCAAGCTGCATCCTTTGTGACAATCGAGGTATAGTGAATCAAGATATTTGTAGTTATTGTTTAGCAGCCCTGCTTAAAAATAAAGTCTGTTGTTATCAATGCGGTATTGCTTTGGAGCAGCTTACAAATAGCCGCGTATGTGGTGATTGTCAAAGTAGGCCGCCCGCTTTTGAACGCAGTTACGCACCCTTTATTTATCACGGTGCGATGCGTTATTTAATTTCGACCCTTAAATTTAATAATCATTATAAAAACGCGCGATTACTCGGTCAGTTATTAGCGGAAACTGCACCTAAAACAGAATTACCGCAATGTATTATTCCCATTCCGCTGCATAAGAGTCGTTATAGACAACGTGGTTTTAATCAATGCATAGAAATTGCGAAAACGGTTAGTAAGCAATTACAAATTCCCGTGGATAACAGCCTTTGCATACGCCATAAAAATACCCCGCATCAAATTGGCTTAGCCATGAAAGAGCGTCGTAAAAATGTTAAAAATGCGTTTTCAATGATTAAAAAACCTGATTATGACCATATTGCTATTTTGGATGATGTAATGACGACAGGTTCAACTATGCGAGAAATTGCGGCTGTGTTTCAAAAATCAGGCGTTAGTAAAATAGATGTGTGGGTTTGTGCGCGGGCTTGAGTTTTTATTTTTACCATGAAGCGCATGAAGATCATGAAGTTTTAAATCAAGTTAAATAGATGTCGCAACTGCGATCTTTAGTCGCGGAAAGCATTAATAACGCTCTTTAACTTAATTTAAAAAATATCTTCTTGTTACAGGTAAAGGTCGCGGTTCCAAGTAACCAGTAAATTAACGATATTTTTCTTCAAATAATTGTATAAAGCGCGACATATCCTCTTTTTCTAAATGATTAATTCCCGCCGCTCCCTTTCGCCCTCCTCCCGAAGGAAAAGATGCGCATAATTCATCCGCCCCCATTTTATTATTCAAAGGTGCTCTAACGCTAATTTGATAGCCACCATGATTATTATAACTCGCAATCGCATGGGCGCGATTAGGTTGCCTATTCGCTAACTCATTCCCAAAAACACCGCTCACGCGCCTTGCCCAAATAATATCAGGCAACATATAAACACCCACCGTATCATTTAAGTAATCCGCTTTAATCGCCAAAGCCTTTGCCATATCATCTTCATAACCTGCCACTAATTGTTGATAAATGGCCGCATTATCATCAATAAAATCAAAAGGCGATTCGTAAGGCAGAAGTTCTCTGTATAAAGCATCTGGTTCAAAATGCAAATCCTCAAGGCAAGAGCCATAACCGTTGTAATTAATACAAATTCCTAAGGTTTTTAATAGCTCTACCTTCGGGTCATTTAAAAACAAACAATCCGCTGCCTGTATCGCGCTATCCGTCATGTTATCGCCAAAAGCCGCTACCACTGCCCATTGGCAAAACTGTCCTTTTAAATGCTGATTAACTAACAAACTTGTACAAGTATTCGCATCGGTATCAATTAACGTCGTTAACTTAGGATGTGGTGGAATATCACCTGCTAAATGCTGATCTACATAAACAACCTCCGCACCTTGCTCAAGAATTCTTATTAAATCCTGATGATTTTTTTGCAGAGATATATCCAATACCGTTAATTTATCACCCGCCTTTGCATCCACTTTAGTCAATAATTTAATATCGCGTTTAAAACTGGTGACTAACTTAGACTCACAGGGTTCTGCAAGGCGTAATTGCAATAAAGCACAAATACCATCAGCATCGCCATTAAATACGTCAATTTGCATGTTTAAAAAATCATTTTTAAGTGGGAAAAGTTCATTTTACTGAATAACTGATATTCCGCAAAGGCATGAAAATTAATTCAGCTAAACAGCAGACAAGTAATCATTATTTATAAATCATGAGGAGCATAGAAAGCATCATAATTTTAAATTCTAATACTTCATGTTCTTCATGCACTTCATGGTAAAAATAGAAGCTGTTTGAATTAAATAGTCGTTGGAAATATTCTGCTTTAAGTCGTCAACCGAGTAAAATAACTCTTTTTTATTATCTTTAGAAACTATGCTGTTTAGCTCTCCTAAAAACATTAAAAACCGTGTCGAAAAAATTTGGCTAAAGGGTGATTTACATCGTGCTAATTTGGAAAAAAGTAATATTTTTCCTCTACAAATTGCTTTACCAACTATCTCTGCAAAAGCTTTATTAACTGAGTTTAGCAAGCTACAAGCGGCTATTTCTACATTACGAGAAGACAGTCGCAAACACGGTTATTTAATTAACGATAAAATTATTAATCATCGGCAATTGGGCGAGCAAAAAATTCCTGTTGCTATCGAATTTGAAAATGAATCAGTTTTGTTACGTTATTTAGGAAAAACTCAGGAATTTGATACATTTAATAGTTTAGCAACGCAAACTTTAGCGCAATATCCATCACTCTTAACATGGTTGTTACGTTACCCTTTTAAATTAATAAAGTTTTCCTTAGTTTGGCAGTCATTGCTGCGCGTTTGCGCTTATTTTGAAGCTAACCCAAAACCCGATTGTTATATTCGTCAGTTAGATATAGCGACTGTGGATACCAAGTTTATAGAACAACATAAAGGTATTTTGACAGAATTATTAGATATTATTTTGCCATTATCTGCGAGAAATACAGCAGTCAGCGGTTTAAGTAATCACGGCTTTGAACGCCGTTATGGTTTGCGCTATGACTTGCCACTTATTCGCTTACGCATTTTAGATAAAGCTCTTGCTATTCAAAACCTAAGTGATTTAACGGTGACGCAGCAAGAGTTTAAGGCTCTTAATCTTGCGGCTAAAACTGTATTTATTGCTGAAAATAAAATTAATGGTTTGGCTTTTCCAGACGTTCCCGATGCAATCGTTATTTTTGGTTTAGGTTATGCGGTAGATTTACTGAAAGATGCCTGCTGCCTGCAATCAGCAAAACTTTATTATTGGGGGGATTTAGATACACATGGTTTTGCGATTTTATCGCGTCTGCGCGGTTATTATCCGCAAGTACAATCTTTGTTAATGGATGAAAAAACGTTGCAAAAGTTTGAGCTAATGCGGGTTACAGAACCTGAAAATACCGCTGAATTGGGTGAGTTAGCAAATTTAACTGAGCTTGAAAATAAGTTATTTAAATTTCTGCAAAAACACTTGATACGTTTGGAACAGGAGCGTATTAGTTACACTTATTTATTACAGCAACTTGACTCGCTAAAAAACACGAAAATTTTCGACCTGTACGATTAGGTTTTTAAATTAAGTAGCATTACGCGGAGCCGCGACTTTAGTCGCGAAAAGCGTTAAAAATGCTCTTGAACTTAATTAAAAAACGTAGTGTCATTGCTGGGTTTCCGCGACTAAAGTCGCGGCTCCAATAGTCAATGATTGCTTTAATACTAGAAAGTTAAATCTTAATCGTACAGGTTGAAATTATT
>WTBX01000357.1 GCA_013138855.1 Methylococcaceae bacterium | reverse complement strand
GTGTGAGGTTGATGGCTCTAGTGCGCAAGTTGCCGATGAATTACAGCAAGCTTTTGAGGTGTTAAAAGGGCAGGGGGCTATTAGTGTGGAAATCGCCGAATCTGAGGCGCAGCGGCAAAAAATGTGGGCGGGGCGTAAGGCTGCATTTCCAGCCGTAGGGCGAATTTCACCTGATTATTATTGTATGGATGGCACAATACCGCGTCGGCATTTGGCGAAAGTTTTAGGTGAAATTGCGCGGTTATCGGAAAAATACGGCTTAGCGGTGGTGAATGTTTTTCATGCGGGTGATGGCAATTTACACCCGTTGATTCTCTATAACGCTGATAATGAGGGAGAGATAGAAAAAGCCGAGCAATTAGGCAGTGATATTTTAAAACTTAGTGTTGAGGTGGGCGGTACGATTACGGGTGAACATGGGGTTGGAGTCGAGAAAATCAATCAAATGTGTTTTCAGTTTTCTAAAGCCGAATTAAATCAGTTTTTAGCGGTGAAAAAAGCTTTTGATGAGAAAGGGTTGTTAAATCAAGGAAAAGCTGTGCCGACTCTGGCGCGTTGTGCTGAATTTGGGTCGATGCATGTTCATAACGGGCAATTGCCGCATCCTGAGTTGGAGCGGTTTTGAAAAAAGAGCTATTTGCTGATATTAAGGAACGTGCATGAAATAACTTGAACATCTGGAGAGTTGGCTTTCAGCTAACTCTAGCGGTCTGGAAGGTGGCTCTCCAATCGTTGCATATTAAGTCGCTCAAATTTTGTGTGTTTATTCCTTAAGTATTGTCCATGAAAAACACGAAAGTTTTTCGAGGGGGGACGATTAAAAAGCTGGCGGCTTCCCAAAAAAATACGCCTTTCGGGGAGTCATCAGGCTTAGTTGGGTAGTGCGTAATATTAGTTGATTTTATAAAATATCCGCTGCATAATCCACTAAACGCGAACGTTCACCATGCCTCAAAGTAATGTGCGCACCATGCTCCCAATGCTTAAACTTATCAACAATATTCGTTAAACCCGAAGTCGTTGCTGTTAAATAAGGCGTGTCGATTTGCGCCAGATTGCCTATGCAAACAATTTTCGTACCAGGCCCTGCGCGAGTAATCAGGGTTTTCATTTGTTTGGCAGTAAGGTTTTGTGCCTCGTCGATAATCAAATAACGATTTAAAAATGTTCGACCACGCATAAAATTTAACGAACGAATTTTAACCCGATTCATTAATACATTATTAGACGCACGACGCTCCCAGTCATTATGCCCTGAGCGACTCCCTAATAATTCTAAATTATCCATTAATGCACCCATCCACGGTGCCATTTTTTCTTCTTCTGTACCAGGTAAAAAACCGATGTCTTCACCGACAGGAATAGTCTCACGCGTCATGATTACTTCATCATAAGCTTTTTGTTCCATTGTGAGTGTCAATCCCGCTGCCAGTGCAAGTAAGGTTTTGCCTGTACCTGCTGTGCCTAATAGAGTGACAAAATCGATGTCGGGATCTAATAAAACATTAAGTGCGAAATTTTGTTCGCGGTTTTTGGCGCAAATTCCCCAAATATTATGATGCTGATTGCGATAATTACGTGCTAATTCTAAAACGGCAGATTTACCATCACAGGAGCGGACAATGGCTTCAAAATTGGAATCTGTTTCAATATATAAATATTGATTGGGATACCATTCTTTAACGATCTCATCTTCTAGGCGATAAAAAGTACGTTCTTTTTCTTGCCAAGACTCCATTTTATTACCATGTAGTTCCCAAAAGTCAGCCTCTAGTGCGGTCGCGCCACTGTAGAGCAGGTCTATATCATCAATGGCTTGGTCGTTGTGATAATCTTCGGTGTTCAGTTCCAAAGTAGCGGCTTTAATGCGCATGTTTATGTCTTTGGAAACCAGAATTACTTTTATGTCGGGATATTCTTTAGTTAAACCTAGCACGACATTCAAAATAGAATTATCCGCGATATGCCCAGGCATGGTTTTAGGGAGTCGTGATGATAATTGGCTGGTTTGTAAAAATAATCGCCCTTCGGTGTCGTTATTAAGGTTGTGGCTCATACGCGAAAGCGGTAAGCCGTCTTTAATATTTTGTTGATTGGCACCTTGAATTAGTTCGTCTAAAAAACGGCTTACTTGACGAACATTGCGTGAGAGTTCTGATAAACCTTTTTTAGCATGATCTAGCTCTTCTAAAACTATCATCGGGATAAATATATTATGCTCCTGAAAATGAAACAGGGCAGCGGGGTCATGCATTAATATATTGGTGTCGAGGACAAAGAGTTTTTTATTGGCTATTATTTCAGTGTTCATCTTATTCATCCTTTAGTTGGGCTGCTAAATAATGTTGTTTTTTACTATGAAAATCATGAAGAAAAAAGAGAGACACGAAAAGTAGTTTTATAAAAAAATATCAACTTGTACGGTTAAAAAATATCTAAAACACGCCAATAGCTAAAGCTATTGGACTCCACCGCTTCTCGAATTATCTAACGGTACAGGTCGAAAAATATTCATGTCCTTCATGGTAATAAAAATAAATTAAGATATTAATAATGGGGATTGTTAAAAATTTGCAGTTTTTATAGTGGTTGTAATTTTTCTAGGACTTCTTCTATATGAGTTTTAACCTTAACTTTACGCCATTCGTGCAGTAATACGCTATTTTCGTCGATTAAAAATGTACTACGCTCTATACCGCGTACTTGTTTGCCGTACATGTTTTTCATTTTAATGACATCAAACAGTTCGCACAGCGATTCTTCTTTATCAGAAAGTAAATCAAAGGGAAATGCTTGTTTGGCTTTAAAGCCTTCGTGTACTTTTACGCTGTCGCGGGAAACGCCTAAAATTAGGACGTTTAAGGCATTAAATTGTTCGATAGCGTCTCTAAAATCTTTGCCTTCTTGGGTGCAACCTGGGGTGTTGTCTCTAGGGTAAAAATATAAAAGTAGCTTTTTTCCTTTCAGGTCAGATAACTGAATGGTTTTATCACCTGTAGCAGGGGCTGAGAAATCAGGAACGGTGTCGCCTATTTTAATATCACTCATCATTTTGTAGTTGTCTGTCAGGTTCAAAAAGAATGTCCATATTTAAGGTATTGCAGAAATTAAAAATTTCCTCTCTAAAAAAAGCAAGCTGAATATCGTTGGGAATTAAAACCATAAAATGCATTGAATATATGGGCGATTGGCTATAGTAATCGGGCTGGGAATAGGCTTTTATTTCTTCTATTTTGATATTATGGGTGCATAAAAAAGTGACGATATCTTCGGTGATATTGGGCTTATCTATGGAGATTGTTTTTAGTCGGTAAGAAATGTATTCATTTTCAATTTCCAGCGGTTTTGTGTGTTGCGTGTGGATTTGTATTTTTAGTCGTTTTTGTAGACTGTTTAAAATATTTTCAAGTTTTGCCAGATGATTCCAGTTACCTTCCACTAATAAATAAGCAGCAATAGCTGATTGAGCAAGATTTGTAGATCGTAACTCCAGAATATTGCAATGGCAATTTGTAATTGCTTCGAGTATATCTGCAATAAAATGAGTCGGCGGTTTACCTAATGCAGTGATGGCGAGGTGCATAAAATTTAGAGCCTTTGAGTTAGTTGTTTTATTGTTATTTAGCAAATATTAGTTTATCAGTAACTGATGTTACGCATCATTTATCTAAAACACAAAAGGTTTAGAGGGATAAGATGGGTTTTGTTTGTGAAAAATCTATAAAGGTAAGGATTGTTTAAATCGTGTGAGTAACCATTTTAGTATAATTATTTATTTAGGAATGAAAATTAAATAATATCCGAAACTTACAAATATAGGGTTCTTCAGTATCTACCGTGAAACAACGATATTTTAGGAACAGGACTGGCTGTCCTTGCTTTTGTATTTTTACGGGAGAGCTTAGAGAAGTAAATATATTTTTACCATGAAGTGCATGAAGAACATGAAGTTTATTAGGGAACTGTTAGTATCACATGTCTTAATTAAAGCTAAGATTTATTAATAAAATTGAAAGTTAATTGAATTTAAATGAAAAAAAACTTGAATGAATGAAAAGTGTCATGTATTATTCTCAGTTCTTTACGGTTTCTGAATAGGTCAGTGGCTCAATTGGTAGAGCAGCGGTCTCCAAAACCGCAGGTTGTGGGTTCGAGTCCCTCCTGGCCTGCCATTCAGAAAATCATCAATAGTTTTCAATATATTACCCGAAGTTATCTAATGAGTGCACAGGCAGCAGAAGAGACAACTCAAGTGTTTGATGTTGTTAAGCAAGTTATCTCTATTCTTTTTGTGGTTGCAGCTGTAGCCGCTTTCTATTATTTTTCTGAAATATTATTGCTTTACAGAGTGTTAGGTTTGGTTGCAATTGTTATTGCGGCGTTGCTTTTAATGCTGACTACCGCGCTGGGGCGTAATACTTGGGCATTTATGTTGGAGTCTAAGCAGGAAGTGAGGAAAGTAGTTTGGCCTACTCGTGAAGAAACTGTACGCACAACCTTATTGGTTTTTGCAATGGTGTTTATTGTCGGGCTGGTTTTATGGCTGCTTGATATGTTTCTTTTTTGGGGGATTCGCCTCCTAACAGGGCAGGGATAAATAATGGCTTTACGCTGGTATGTTGTACACGCTTATTCTAATTTTGAAGGCAAAGTTAAAGAAGCATTAGAAGAACGAATTGAACGTGAAGGCTTGCAAGAATATTTTGGTAAAATTCTTGTGCCTACTGAAGAAGTGGTTGAAATGCGCATGGGACAACAGCGCAAGAGTGATCGCAAATTTTTTCCAGGTTATGTTTTGGTTCAAATGGAACTGACAGACGAAACATGGCATTTAGTAAGAGATGTTCCTAGAGTTTTAGGGTTTATTGGTGGTACATCAGATAGACCTGCACCTATTTCAGAAAAAGAAGCGAATTTAATTCTTAATCGAGTTGAAGAGGGTGTTAATAAACCGAGACCTAAAGTTTTATTTGAGGTCGGTGAAGTGCTTAGAATTGTCGATGGACCATTTAAGGATTTTAACGGTAGCGTCGAAGAAGTGAACTATGAAAAAAGCAAGTTACGAATCTCAGTGTTGATTTTTGGACGTGCTACACCTGTGGAATTAGAATTTTCTCAGGTCGAAAAAGGTTAAATCTTTTTATTAGAATTTATAAGGAATCTCTATCTTTTTAAAGGATAGAGATTTTTGTTTGTTTGGGGAGCTGATAAGGCGTTTGTACCCGTTTTGGAGTAACTAATGGCTAAAAAAATACAAGCTTATATTAAGCTACAAGTTAAAGCGGGTGAAGCTAATCCTTCTCCACCAGTAGGTCCTGCATTGGGTCAACATGGTGTCAATATTATGGAGTTTTGTAAAGCATTTAATGCAAAAACTCAAGAGACTGAAAAAGGTTTGCCAATCCCCGTTGTTATCACTGTTTATAGTGATAGAAGTTTTACTTTTGTGACTAAGACTCCTCCAGCGTCTATTTTATTGTTGAAGGCGGCAGGTCTTAAAAAAGGTAGCGGTACACCTAATACGGATAAAGTCGGTACGGTAAATCGTGAGCAATTAGAAGAAATTGCCAAAACTAAAATGGAAGATTTGAATGCAGCCAATATGGATGCAGCCATCAGAATTATTGCAGGCAGTGCGCGTAGCATGGGTCTGAATGTGGAGGGCATCTAATGGCTAAGTTATCTAAGAAAGCAAAATTGATTGCAGAAAAAGTGGATAGCACTAAGCAATATTCAATTGCAGAAGCAGTTGCCGTATTGAAAAGTGTTACTTCAACTAAGTTTGTTGAAGCGATTGATGTGAGCGTCAATCTAGGTATTGATGCAAAAAAATCAGACCAAAATGTTCGTGGTGCAACTGTGCTGCCAAATGGAACAGGTAAAACAGTACGTGTTGCTGTATTTACTCAAGGTCCTAATGCGGATGCGGCTAAAGCTGCGGGTGCTGATATCGTCGGTATGGATGACTTAGCGGATCAAGTCAAAAAAGGCGAAATGAATTTTGACGTAGTGATTGCATCCCCTGATGCAATGCGCGTTGTCGGTCAATTAGGTCAAATCTTAGGCCCTCGTGGTTTAATGCCTAACCCTAAGGTCGGCACTGTAACGCCTGATGTTGCGACTGCGGTTAAAAACGCAAAAGCAGGTCAAGTACGTTACCGTAATGATAAAGGTGGCATTATTCACTGTACAGTGGGTAAAGTGTCTTTTGAAGCTGATGCAATTTCACAAAATATTGAAGCTTTAATCGCTGATTTGAAAAAAGCTAAACCTGCTACGGCAAAAGGTGTTTATCTTAAGAAAATATCTTTGTCTTCAACGATGGGGCCAGGCCTTTTGATTGATCACAGCGGTTTTAAAGACTGATATAACAAACTTTGGGTTGTCGATTTTTTTCGGCAATCGTCGAAGACCGTAGGTGCAGTTGTTTCAACTATTCTATAGGATTTAACAATTGCTTAATTTCCTGCGCAGACGGAAGCTTTAACTGGAGTAACTGGTGAGAGGGACCGTGGAGCATTCATGATGAATGCGCTTTATTAATTCTAAGGTAACTTAGAACATTATCGGAGATAGATGTGGCATTAAGATTAGATGACAAAAAAGCCGTCGTCGAAGAAGTTGCTGCCATCGCCGCTCAAGCTCATTCTGCTGTTGCAGCAGAATATCGTGGAATTACGGATTCTGAATTAACAGTATTACGTAGAACTGCGAGAGAGACAGGCGTTTATCTGCGTGTGGTTAAAAATACACTGGCAAAGCGTGCTATTGCTGGAACTGACTTTGAATGTATGCAAGATAGCCTTGTAGGGCCTCTTATTCTTGCGTTTTCAATGGAAGATCCAGGTTGCGCAGGACGTTTAATCAGTGATTTTGCTAAAGAAAATGACAAATTAATCACTAAGGTCGTATCTATAGGCGGACAAGCCTATGATGGATCTGAATTGAAGAAACTGGCTAGCTTACCAACTTACGATCAATCTATTAGTATGTTGATGTCGGTTATGAAAGCACCTGTTGAGAAATTTGTTCGTACTTTGGTAGAGCCAAACGCGAAGATGGTTCGCACTATTGCGGCAATTAAAGACCAAAAAGAAGCAGCATAAGCTGTTTTTTTTAACCAGTTAAAACCTATTTATATTAGAGGAATACAAAATGGCACTTTCACAAGAAGAAATCTTGGAAGCGATCTCAAACCTGACTGTCATGGAAGTTGTTGATTTAATTTCAGCAATGGAAGAAAAATTTGGCGTATCAGCAGCGGCAGCAGTTGCCGTTGCAGCTCCAGCAGGTGATGCAGGTGCGGCAGCAGCAGAACAAACTGAATTTGATGTTGTAATGACTTCTTTCGGTGCTAACAAAGTTTCTGTTATTAAAGCCGTTCGTGCTATTACTGGCTTAGGCTTGAAAGAAGCTAAAGCGGCTGTTGAAGGCGCACCAACACCTATTAAAGAAGCTGTTACTAAAGACGAAGCAGAAGAAGTTAAAAAGACGCTTGAAGAAGCAGGTGCAGCAGTCGAAATTAAATAATTTCGACTTAAAATTTGGGTTTTTTATAAACCCGCTAAGTAGGGCTGGTGGCTTTTTGTCGCCGGCCTTTTACTGTTTGTAAAACAGTAGTAATCACCCTTGACGAAAAGGTATGGAAGCAATATGGCCTATTCTTTTACCGAAAAAAAGCGTATCCGTAACAATTTTGGAAAAAGTATTGAAGTACTTGATGTTCCTTATTTGCTAGCGACACAAATTGATTCTTATGCAAGTTTCTTGCAATCAGGCGTAAAACCTGAAAAACGTGATGATGTTGGGTTGCATGCAGCATTTTCTAGTGTATTTCCTATAGTCAGCCACTCAGGCTATGCAGTGCTGGAATATGTGAAATATCGTTTAGGAGAGCCGACTTTTGATGTGAAAGAATGTCAACAGCGTGGAGCAACCTTTGCTGCACCGTTAAAAGTATTGGTTAGATTGGTGATTTACGATAAAGAAGCCTCTGTTAATGCGAAAGTCGTTAAAGATATTCGCGAGCAGGAAGTCTATATGGGCGAGCTTCCCCTAATGACAGGTAACGGAACATTTGTCATCAATGGGACTGAGCGAGTAATTGTATCGCAATTACATCGTTCTCCAGGTGTGTTTTTTGACCATGATAAAGGTAAAACACATTCATCAGGAAAATTATTATTCAATGCGCGAGTTATTCCTTATCGTGGTTCTTGGTTAGATTTTGAATTTGACCATAAAGACGCGGTTTATGTGCGTATTGATAGACGACGTAAAATCCCAGCGACGATTTTATTAAGAGCGTTGAATTATGGAAACGAAGAAATGATTAAGATTTTCTTCGAAACGAATACGTTCAAGCTAGGTGCGGATAAATGTGAATTGAATGTTATCCCTGAAAGATTACGCGGCGAAATGGCGGCGTTTGACATTAAAGATGGCGATAAAGTCTTAATTGAAGAAGGGCGTAGAATTACGGCCAAGCATGTGCGTCAGATGACAAAATCTGAGCTAGCTACGATTGAAGTCCCTAAAGAATATTTATATGGAAAAATCCTAGGGCATAACATTGTCGATACTGACAGTGGTGAATTATTAGCGAATGTTAATGATGAATTGACAGAAGAAATGGTCGAAAGACTCATTGAGGCTGGGGTTTCTGAAATAAACACTTTGTATGTCAATGATTTGGATAGAGGGCCTTATATCTCTAATGCGATGCGCTTGGATGTTACGACTAATCGCTTAGAGGCGTTAGTTGAAATCTATCGCATGATGCGTCCTGGTGAGCCACCGACTAAAGAGTCTGCTGAAAATCTGTTTGAAAATTTGTTTTTCACATCAGATCGTTATGACTTATCAGCCGTTGGTCGTATGAAGTTTAACCGTCGCTTAGGTCGTGAAGAGACGGAAGGCGAGGGGACATTAAGTAAAGAAGATATTATTGATGTCTTGAAAGAGTTGATTAATATTCGTAATGGTAATGGTGTTGTTGATGATATTGACCATTTAGGTAACAGACGTGTGCGTTCTGTTGGTGAAATGATTGAAAATCAATTCCGCGTTGGTTTAGTGCGTGTTGAACGTGCGGTTAAAGAACGTTTGACTTTGGCAGATTCTGAAGGCTATATGCCTCAGGAAATCATCAATGCGAAACCTGTTTCTGCGGCGGTTAAAGAATTTTTTGGTTCTAGCCAGTTATCGCAGTTTATGGATCAAAATAACCCATTATCACAGGTTACTCATAAACGTCGTGTATCAGCCTTAGGGCCGGGTGGTTTAGCGAGAGAACGTGCGGGCTTTGAGGTTCGTGACGTACATACCACGCATTATGGTCGTGTTTGTCCCATTGAAACGCCAGAGGGGCCAAACATTGGTTTGATTAACTCTTTGTCTGTTTATGCGCGTACTAATTCTTACGGATTTTTAGAAACACCTTATCGTAAAGTCGTGGATGGTCATCTGACTGAGCAAGTTGATTATTTATCGGCGATTGAAGAAGGTGAGTTTGTTATTGCGCAAGCCAGTGTTGCTGCTGATGACAATGGCAAGTTAGTTGAAGGTTTAGTGTCTTGTCGTCATAAAGATGAGTTCACACTCGCTTCTTCGGAAGATGTGCAATATATGGATGTATCATCCAAGCAGATTGTTTCGGTAGCGGCTTCTATTATTCCTTTCTTAGAGCATGATGATGCGAACCGTGCCTTAATGGGTTCGAACATGCAACGTCAAGCCGTCCCTACGTTAATAGCTGAGAAGCCTTTAGTAGGAACAGGTATGGAACGTGTTGTTGCTAAAGATTCAGGCGTAACGGTCGTTGCAACGCGTGGTGGTATTATTGAAGCAGTGGATGCGGCTAGAGTGGTGGTGCGTGTCTATAATGACGAAACCATCGAAGGTGTACCAGGGGTTGATATTTATAACCTGATTAAATACACCCGTTCAAATCAAAATACCTGTATTAACCAAAAACCATTGGTTAGACCCGGTGATACGGTTAATAGTGGCGATATTCTTGCTGATGGACCTTCGACTGACATAGGTGAATTAGCCCTAGGTCAAAATATGTTGATCGCGTTCATGCCTTGGAATGGTTATAACTTTGAGGATTCTATTTTAGTTTCTGAAAGAGTGGTCAAAGAAGACCGTTTCACTACGATTCATATCGAAGAAAAAACCTGTGTTGCGCGTGATACCAAACACAGCCCAGAAGAAATTACTGCCGATATTCCAAACGTAAGTGAAGAAGCCTTATCTAAATTAGATGAGTCGGGCATTGTTTATGTGGGTGCTGAAGTTAAAGGTGGCGATATTTTGGTGGGTAAAGTGACCCCTAAAGGTGAAACCCAATTAACACCAGAAGAAAAATTATTAAGAGCTATTTTCGGCGAAAAAGCAGCGGATGTTAAAGATACTTCTTTAAGAGTTCCTGGTAGTGTGCGTGGTACCGTTATTGATGTACAAGTCTTTACCCGTGATGGTGTTAAGAAAGATACACGTGCTTTGGAAATCGAAGATGCGGAAACCAAACGTTACCGTAAAGATTTAGACGATCAATTAAAAATCGTCGAAGAAGATATTTATGCGCGTGTTGCTGAGTTATTGGAAGGTAAAGTTTTACTTTCAGGGCCTGGTAAAGCACAAATATCAGCACCTGTAACGAAAGCTTATCTGGATGCTTTACGTCATTCTCAATGGCTGGAAATTAAAGTTGATGATGAAGATGTGAACTTGCAGCTAGAAAAAGTGGTTTCACAAGTTGAGCAACAGCGTAAAGAATTTGACAGTAAGTTTGAAACTAAACGTCAAAAAATCACTATGGGTGATGATTTAGCACCCGGTGTGTTGAAAATGGTTAAAGTTTATTTAGCGGTTAAAAAACGCATTCAACCCGGTGATAAAATGGCGGGTCGTCATGGTAATAAAGGGGTTATCTCACAAATCGTACCGATTGAAGATATGCCTTATACCGCTGATGGCAATCCAGTTGATATTTTATTGAATCCATTAGGTGTACCGTCACGGATGAATGTCGGGCAGGTACTGGAAACGCATTTAGGTTGGGCTGCTAAAGGCTTAGGCGTAAAAATTGGTAAAATGTTGGCTGAAAAGCATGAGCAGGAACAAGAAAAAGTTACCATTATTCGCGGTTTTTTAGACAAAATTTATAATAGTAGTGGTCGTAAAGAAGATTTGGATTCTTTTTCTGATACTGCAATTTTGGAAATGGCTGAAAACTTAGTTGCTGGTGTACCGATGGCAACTCCAGTATTTGATGGCGCGACAGAGGAAGAAATTCGTAGCATGTTACGTTTAGCTGACTTGCCTGAAAGTGGGCAAACTACCTTATATGATGGTTTAACAGGTGAAGCGTTTGAGCGTAAAGTAACCGTTGGTTATATGTACATGCTAAAACTAAACCATTTAGTTGATGACAAAATGCACGCGCGTTCGACAGGCCCTTATAGTCTGGTGACGCAACAACCATTGGGTGGTAAAGCACAGTTCGGTGGGCAGCGTTTCGGAGAAATGGAAGTCTGGGCATTAGAGGCTTATGGCGCAGCTTATACGCTACAGGAGATGTTGACTGTGAAATCGGATGATGTCATAGGTAGAACACGCATGTATAAAAATATTGTGGACGGTAATCATACAATGGAAGCAGGTATGCCTGAATCATTTAATGTATTGATTAAAGAAATACGCTCGTTAGGGGTCAATATTGAATTAGAGCAAGATCAATCTTAGCTTTAACATAATATTTGTATTCCCCCTGTTCTGATCGCTATCAGAGATAATTAAAGAGGACAAGCTCTTGAAAGATTTAATGAATTTCTTAAAACGTCAAGGTCATGCGGATGACTTTGACGCTATCCGTATCGGTTTAGCATCGCCCGATATGATTCGCTCGTGGTCGTATGGCGAGGTTAAAAAACCTGAAACAATTAACTACCGTACCTTTAAGCCTGAGCGTGATGGTTTGTTTTGTGCCAAAATTTTTGGCCCTGTCAGCGATTATGAGTGCTTGTGTGGAAAATATAAGCGTTTAAAGCATCGTGGCGTAATCTGCGAAAAATGTGGTGTAGAAGTCACCTTGTCTAAAGTACGTCGTGAACGTATGGGGCATATTGACTTGGCTAGCCCTGTGGCGCATATCTGGTTTTTAAAATCGTTACCATCCAGAATCGCATTATTGCTAGACATGACTTTGCGTAGCATTGAACGCGTTCTATATTTTGAATCTTTTGTGGTGCTTGATCCTGGTATGACTACGCTGGAGCGTGGTCAGCTTTTAACTGATGATGAGTATTTAGACTCGGTTGAAGAGCATGGTGATGAGTTTGTCGCCAAAATGGGTGCGGAAGCGGTTTTTGATTTATTAAAATCTATAGATCTTAAAGCAGAAGTCAGTATGTTGCGTGAAGAAATTAACGCAACGAACTCTGAAACTAAAACGAAGAAATTCTCAAAACGCTTAAAAGTCATTGAGTCTTTATTGGCATCGAATAACCATCCAGAGTGGATGATTATGACGGTATTGCCAGTATTGCCGCCTGAGTTGCGTCCCTTAGTGCCTCTGGATGGTGGTCGTTTTGCGACATCTGACTTAAATGATTTATATCGCCGCGTTATTAATAGAAATAACCGTTTGAATCGTTTGTTAGATTTGAATGCGCCTGATATTATCGTACGCAACGAAAAGCGTATGTTACAAGAATCTGTTGATGCCTTATTAGATAACGGCAGACGTGGACGAGCAATTACAGGCACGAACAGAAGACCCTTAAAATCACTTGCTGATATGATTAAAGGGAAACAAGGTCGTTTCCGTCAAAATCTATTAGGTAAGCGTGTTGATTACTCGGGTCGTTCGGTAATTGTGGTCGGACCTACCTTGAAATTGCATCAATGTGGTCTGCCGAAAAAAATGGCGTTGGAGTTATTCAAGCCGTTTATTTTCAGTAAATTACAATTACGTGGTTTAGCCACGACGATTAAAGCTGCCAAAAAAATGGTAGAGCGCGAAGGCGCGGAAGTTTGGGATATTCTTGAAGAAGTCATTCGTGAGCATCCGATTTTATTAAACCGTGCGCCAACTTTGCATAGATTAGGGATTCAAGCGTTTGAACCTACCTTGATTGAAGGTAAAGCGATTCAATTGCATCCTTTGGTCTGTAGCGCGTTTAACGCTGACTTTGACGGCGATCAAATGGCGGTGCATATTCCATTATCAATCGAAGCGCAGTTAGAATCTCGAACTTTGATGATGGCGACCAATAATATTTTGTCACCTGCAAATGGTGAGCCAGTCATTAATCCATCTCAGGATGTGGTATTAGGGCTTTATTATATTAGTCGTGAAAAAGTGAATGCGAAAGGTGATGGGTCTATTTTCGCTAATGTTAATGAGGTTCATAAAGCCTTGGATGCTAAAGCGGTTGAATTACAAAGTAAAATTCAAATTCGCGTTACCGAGCATTTGAAAAATGAGGCAGAAGAAGTTGAAGTCGTTACTACTCGAAAAGAAACGACTGTGGGTAGAATGCTGATTTGGGAAATTCTTCCTGTTGGTATGCCTTTTGAGATTGTTAACGTCGATATGACTAAAAAGAACATATCTCAATTAATCAATTATTCTTATCGCTATTTAGGAATTAAAGATACGGTAGTTCTAGCTGATCAGTTAATGTATTTAGGGTTTAAATACGCAACACGTTCGGGGGTTTCTTTCGGTATCAACGATATGGAAATTCCAGCGAAAAAAGTAGATATTATTAAGAATGCTGAAGCTGAAGTTAGCGAAATTCAAAAACAATACTCTTCTGGTTTAGTTACTGACGGCGAACGCTATAACAAGGTTGTTGATATTTGGTCTCACGCAAATGACCAAGTAGCAAAAGTGATGATGGACGCGCTGGGTGAAGATGAAGTAATTGATGCTGAAGGTAATACTGTTAAGCAAAAATCATTTAACTCTATTTTTATGATGGCGGAGTCTGGTGCAAGGGGTTCTGCGGCGCAGATTCGTCAGCTTGCGGGAATGCGTGGCTTGATGGCAAAACCAGATGGTTCGATTATCGAAACACCGATTACGGCGAACTTTAGAGAAGGTTTGGACGTATTGCAGTACTTTATTTCGACTCACGGAGCGCGTAAAGGACTTGCTGATACCGCGTTGAAAACAGCGAACTCAGGGTATTTAACGCGTCGTTTAGTGGATGTCGCGCAAGATTTAGTTATTTTGCACGATGATTGTGGAACCTCTCATGGTATAACCATGACCCCAATTATTGAAGGTGGCGATGTTGTTGAATCATTAGCTGAGCGTGTGTTAGGTCGTGTTGTTGTGCATGATGTAATGGATGGAGCTTCTGATGATGTTATTGTTAAAGGCGGTACTTTATTAGATGAACATTGGGTTGCAGTCTTAGAAGAAAATAGTATTGATCAGGTGCTTGTTCGTTCAATTATTACCTGTGAAAGCCGTCAAGGTATTTGTGCGCAATGTTATGGTCGTGATTTAGGTCGCGGGCATCTTGTTAATAAAGGTGAGGCGGTTGGTGTTATTGCGGCACAATCAATCGGTGAGCCTGGTACACAGCTTACGATGCGTACTTTCCATATTGGTGGAGCTGCATCGCGTTCTGCGGCGATTAGTAACGTTCAGGTTAAAGGTAGCGGTACTGTTCGTTTGACAAATATGAAGACCGTTAAGAACAGAGAAGGAAATCTGGTTGCGGTATCTCGTTCTGGTGAAGTCGGAGTCATGGATGAATATGGCCGCGAAAGAGAGCGTTATAAAATTCCTTATGGTGCGGTTTTATCCGTTGAAGAGGGTAGTCAGATTAATGCGGGCGACATCGTTGTTAACTGGGATCCGCATACGCATCCAGTTATCACCGAGGTGGATGGGGTTATTGAGCTTATCGATTTCGTTGATAATATAACCGTACAAGAACAATCTGATGAGGTGACAGGGTTAACTTCACGCGTTGTGACTGATCCTAAGCAGCGTGGTAGTGCGGGTAAAGAATTAAGACCGATGGTGAAATTGCTTGATGCAGAAGGTAATGGAATTAATCTTCCAGGAACTGAAGTGCCAGCGCAGTATTTCTTACCTACGGGTGCAATTGCGGGTATTAAAGACGGTGGAGAAGTAAAGGTCGGGGACGTTTTAGCAAGGATTCCTCAAGAGTCTAGTAAAACGCGTGATATTAC
>WTBX01000237.1 GCA_013138855.1 Methylococcaceae bacterium | reverse complement strand
AGCGGAAAGAGTCTTTAATATTTCAATAAGATCTTAGTGGCTTTTATCGTACCGGCTCAGAGTGTACGGAACCAGCAATTTTCAATTTGGAATAGCTTATAAATCAACATGTTATAAATTTGACTTTTTATAAAAAAACTGCTTCTAACAACTAAAAAGTATATATTATGAACACTTTGGCAATACTTGCCAGAGAATGGGAAATATTTTATTTTTATCTTATTGATTTTATTGTAGTTTTCAAATTAGTTTTTGCTGCTAAAACAGGCTATTTTATGCTGTCAAACTCAATTCCAAGTAAAAACAACTTCCCACACCTGGCGTACTCTCTATTGCTATAAGGCCACCCATAGCACCAACCAATTGTTTGCAAATACTAAGACCCACTCCCGAACCTTCAATCGTCGAATTTTTAGCATCTAATCGTTCAAAGGGTTGAAAGATTTTTGCACATTGCTCTTCTGTCAAACCTCGACCTGTATCTGTAATTTTGATTCTTATTCGCCCCACTAGCTTTTCAAAAGAGAGGGTCACTGAGCCGTCTTTTTTATTGTATTTTATGGCATTTGATAGCAAATTAATCACAACTTGCTTAAGTAAAAATTTATCCGTATGCAACTCAATATCTTCATACGGTGTTATTTCATCCGTTGTTTTAATTTGATACTTTTTTGCCATAGGCCTAATCAAAAGCATACATTCCTTAATAATCGCCGTTAACGACACGGGGTGTTTATTAACATCAAGATGACCTGATTCAATTTTGGACAAATCTAACACTTTATTAATTAATTCCAATAAGTGTTTACCTGCAACAAGTATTTCGTTAACACTGTCATGTTGGTCTTCGGTTAAATCTTCGTATTCAAGTATTTGTGCAAATCCTAGCACCGCATTCATGGGCGTACGCAATTCGTGACTCATACTAGACATAAATTCTGTTTTTGCCTGATTTGCTTTTTCCGCTATATTCTTAGCGGCTAAAAGAGCCGCAGTGCGTTGTTCCACTTTAGCCTCTAGTTGGTCTTGCTCTTCTTTAAGTTTTTGATTTAAGTCTGCCAGTTTAGAATTATTTTGCCTAAGGTCTTCCATTAAGCTAAGATTTTCGGCTTTCATTTTTTCTTTTTCGACAATCTTGCGTACAGAATGAAGAATAGTCTCTTGAACATTCTCACCTTTTAATAAATAATCACTAGCACCATTACTAATCGCTTCCACAGCCATTGAAATATCTTCACTACCTGTTAAAATGATTACAGGAATTTTAAAATCTGCACTATTTAGCTCCTTAATAAGCTCCAGACCATTCATTTCAGGCATATTCATGTCTAAAACGATTATTTTTATTTGTTTATCTTCTCGACATTTCGTAAGGGCTAACTTGCCACTCCCTACCGTTTCAACGACATAATTATCTTCAGCGAGTATCTCGGCCAAAAATTCTCTAGCAAATAAATCATCATCTACAACGAGTATTTTTTCTGTATCCATTTAGCTACCAACCTAATTCAGCAAGTTCTTATATTTAATTTATTACGGTATTATTTTTATTAATAAGTACTACTTTAATTGCTTATATTTCAACATTTGCCATATAAATATAGCTAAGAAGTTAATTTTATGTGAAAACAAGTGCTTATAGTGCCACTTAATTTTTACCCTATTCATTATAAGGTTAAGTAACCGTAAAAGCTATTTTAGAACCGCAAAATACAGAAATCATCATTTGACATCTTTTATTAAGGGAGATGAAATTTAATATTCATCCAATTTTTAAAATATAACTAATTCCTGAACGAAAAAGCTTACTTTTAAAAAAAGTGAATCAAAGTAGAGGATACTTTTTCATAGAATCAGAAAAATATTTCAAAATATATCCGATGGGAAAAGCAATTGAGCTAGTTACACCGCATCGCTGCTATTTATCATTAGGGAAGCTACAAATAAAGGTTGGGGGTTAGGTGACGAGAGCGTTTTAAAAAACAAATTGAAATTCAAACAGGAAGGTCTGCTATACCGCTTTCTCATGGTGGCGATAGAAAATCAAAAAAATATAAACGCTGACTCCTTGATTATAGGTCTCGTGCGCGACTAAAAGTCGCGTTTCCGTTAGTCTTCTTAAATTTTAAGCCAAAAAAAAGGGTCTTAAAAAAGACCCTTTTTTGCATCAATATTGAAGAGAGCTATTAACTTTCTTCTTTATCAATTTCTTTCATGCTCAGTCTTACACGACCTTGACGGTCAATTTCTAAGACTTTAACTTTGACTGTATCGCCTTCTGAAAGTTTGTCGCTGACTTTTTCTACACGTTCCTCAGAGATTTGAGAAATATGCACTAAGCCATCTTTACCTGGTAAGATTGTGACGAATGCACCGAAGTCCATTAAGCGTACTACTTTACCTTCGTATATTTTTCCAACTTCAACTTCAGCAGTGATTTCTTCGATAATGCGTTTGGCTTCTTCACCAGCGGCTTTATCAACAGAGGCAACTTTAACGATACCATCGTCAGTTAAATCAACACTTGCGCCTGTTTGCTCGGTGATGCCGCGAATGGTTGCGCCGCCTTTACCGATAACTTCACGAATTTTGCTAGGGTCAATTTTGAAAGTGATGATGCGTGGCGCGTAATCAGACATCTCTTCACGAGTTTCTGATAAGGCTTTGTTCATTTCACCCAAGATGTATAAACGACCTTGTTTCGCTTGCTCTAAAGCAGACTTCATAATCTCAGCAGTAATGCCGTCGATTTTAATATCCATTTGTAAAGCAGTGATGCCGTTTTCTGAACCTGCAACTTTAAAGTCCATATCGCCTAAGTGATCTTCATCACCCACGATGTCAGAAAGAACGGCGAAGTTGTCGCCTTCTTTAATCAAGCCCATTGCGATACCTGCAACGGGAGCTTGTAGAGGCACACCCGCATCCATTAACGCCAAGCTGCTTCCGCAAACTGATGCCATAGAGCTAGAACCGTTAGACTCGGTGATTTCAGAAACCACACGAATCACGTATGGAAATTCTTCCATATCAGGTAAGACTGCTTGTACACCACGTTTCGCTAATTTACCGTGACCAATTTCTCTACGTTTAGGTGAACCGACAAAGCCTGTTTCACCGACACAATAAGGAGGGAAATTGTAATGCAACATGAAGCTATCTTTATGCTCGCCCGCTAAAGCATCAATGATTTGTGCATCACGCGCTGTTCCTAAAGTCGCAACCACTAAGGCTTGTGTTTCGCCGCGTGTGAATAACGCTGAACCGTGAGTTCTTGGTAAAACACCGGTGCGGACTGAAATCGCTCTAACTTTATCTAATTCACGACCGTCAATACGTTTGCCATCATCTAAAATCGAGCTACGAACGATTTTCTTTTCTAGCTCTTCGATGATGTCACGAATTGCTTTTTCTTCGTATTGCTCATCAGCCGTTAGTTTTTCAACAACGTCATCACGAATAACTTTTAAGGTATCTTGGCGAACTAATTTTTCTGCAATTTGGTAAGCGGCTTTAATGCCCGCTTCAACATCAGCAGTGACTAGACCTTCAAGGGTGCTATCCACTTCTGGTTTAGTCCATTCAATCGCAACTTTACCGACTTCAGCCGCAAATTCTTTAACCGCTGTAATGGCAGTTTGCATTTGTTCGTGACCGAATAACACCGCACCTAGCATGATTTCTTCAGATAAGCCTTTCGCTTCTGATTCCACCATTAATACTGCGTGTTCTGTGCCTGCAACCACCAGTTGTAGTTCTGAATCTACTAGTTCACTAACGAGAGGGTTTAATAAATATTCCTCGTCTTTATAACCCACAACCGCCGCTGCGATAGGGCCATTAAAAGGTAAGCCTGAAATCGCTAGAGCCGCAGACGCGCCTAATAATGCAGGAACTTCAGTATCAACGTCAGGGTTTAATGAAATAACTGTCGCAATGATTTGGACTTCATCGCTATAACCATCAGGAAATAAAGGTCTTATCGGTCGATCGATTAAACGCGAAGTTAAAGTTTCTTTTTCGGTCGGGCGACCTTCACGTTTAAAAAAGCCACCAGGAATTTTTCCTGCGGCATAGGCTTTTTCTTGATAATTAACCGTCAGAGGGAAAAAATCTCCGCCCTTGGCATTTTTTTTGCCCACGACTGAGATAAGTAATGATGTCCCTTCGACATCTATCATGACTGCTGCATCTGCCTGACGGGCAACTTCACCAGTTTCTATAGTGACAAGTTTGTCACCGTACTGAAATTCTTTCCTAATAGGGTTCACTATAAGGTTTCCTTTGCGTTTAAAGGTTATTTTAAAATATTATTTTCTTACTGATACTAACAAAAAAACGGCACGCAAGGTGCCGTTTTTAAGGTATTACTTATTTACGCAGACCAAGACGCGCAATCAATGCACGGTAGCGATCGCCGTCTTTTTTCTTCAAATAATCTAACATTTTACGACGTTGGTTAACCATACGTAATAATCCACGACGTGAATGGTTATCTTTTTTATGTTCTGCAAAATGTGGTGATAAATGCGTAATGTGCGCTGTTAATAAGGCAACCTGTACTTCTGCTGACCCTGTGTCAGTGTCTGATAAACGGTATTCTTCGATAACTGCTTGTTTTTGTTCGGTAGTAAAAGGCACTTTTTAATCCCTATAGATTAATGTATGTTAAAAAATCATCCGAAGATGACATAAGTCGTGTGTTTCCACGATAGGGTGTAGAAACGCTAAGTTTTTTTGAAAAACTATAAATTAAATAATTTTTTCGGGGCTAGTTTACCATCCAATGCGATTTCTCCCAAACCCAAGAAATTCTGCTGATTATACATTCTTACTCGACCTGAAAGGGAATATTTTGTGATAATCGTTTGACCGTATTGAATAGCTTGGCTTTGAGTGTCGGAAACTTCGACTTGGGGGATGAATTTTAAGGGGGTATCGACAGCGAGTAGACGGCTATTTAAGTCTTCCGCATCCATTGCGGTTAACTGTTCTAGCGTATAACTGTCTTCAATGTTGAATTGTCCTGCTTGTAAGCGTCGTAAGGCGGTGACGGTTGCCACTGTTCCTAAATGTTGACCTATATCTTCGGCAAGCGAGCGGATATATGTACCTTTTGAACATTTGACATCTAAGCAGATTTTATCTTCGGAAAAAGATAATAATTTGATTTCAAAGAGGGTGATTTGACGGGCTTTACGTTCTACGGTGATGCCTTCACGCGCGAGTTCATAAAGTTTTTTGCCTTTATGTTTTAGGGCAGAATACATCGGTGGAACTTGATCTATTTCACCCGTAAAGGCTGTTAAGCAAGAATCAAGTAATTCAGTTGATAAGGCAGGAACGTCTTTTTCTTCGAGAATCTGACCTTCCGCATCACCTGTATCGGTTAACACACCGAGCTGAATTTCAACTTGATAACGCTTATCATCATCTAGCATTAAGGCAGAAACTTTAGTCGCTTCACCAAAACACAAGGGTAATAATCCAGTCGCAAGCGGGTCTAAACTGCCTGTATGACCTGCTTTATTGGCATTAAATAAACGTCTCACTTCTTGTAAGGCTCTGTTTGAAGAAACCCCTAGACGTTTATCAAGCAGCAAAATGCCATGAATATTCAGCCCCGACTTGCGTTTTGACATGCTTTATTCGCTATCCTCATCCTTAGGCGGAATAATATCATGGAGTAATTCGCTGACTCTCATGCCTGTATCAAAAGAATCATCATAAACAAAACGCAATTCTGAGATATGACGCAAGCGCATCCGTTTAGCTAAATGATGACGAATGGTAGGAACAAGTTCGTTAAGCAATTTAGTTTGTGTCACTTTAGCTTCATCATCCCCATTAAGAAGGGTGATGTAAACTTTAGCCATGGCTAAATCTTTACTGACTTCCACTTCATTAACGGTGACAAAACCTATACGCGAGTCATCTAAATCACGCTGAAAAACCAGCGCGAGTTCTTTTTGCATTTGCGATGAAACTCGCGCACTACGTCCGTATTCTTTTGGCATTAACTAGATTTCCCGCGCTACTTCAAAGCGTTCAAAGACTTCGATTTGGTCGCCATTTTTAACATCGTTATAGTTTTTAACACCGATACCACATTCCATGCCCATTTTGACTTCGTTAGCATCGTCTTTAAAACGACGTAATGATTCTAATTGACCTTCATAAATAACGATATTATCACGCAAGACGCGAATCGGTAAGTTACGTTTAACAAGACCATCAATGACCATGCAACCTGCAATCGAGCCAAATTTTGGCGAGCGGAATACATCACGCACTTCGGCAAGACCGATGATTTTCTCATGAATATCAGGTGCTAACATACCGTTGATTGAGCGTTTAACTTCATCAATCGCATCATAAATAACACTGTAATAATGCAAATCAACTTCTTTTTCGCCAATCAATTTACGCGCAGTGCTATCGGCACGAACATTAAAGCCCATTAAAATAGCGTTAGAGGCTAAGGCTAAGTTCACATCGCTTTCGTTGATACCACCAACACCACCATAAACACATTTAACTTCAACTTCTTCGCTAGAGAGTTTAACTAATGATTCACGCAAGGCTTCAAGACTGCCTTGTACATCCGTTTTAAGCACTAAGTTTACAGTTGAGGTTTCACCTGCTGCCATTTTGGAGAAAACTTCATCCAATTTAGTCGCATGTTGAGCTGCATGACGGGTTAATTTGTTTTTATCTTCTCTATGCTCGGCTAATTCTCGTGCAGTTTTTTCATTTTTAACCACTAAGAATTCATCACCTGCTTTCGGTGTACCTGATAGACCTAAGATTTCGACAGGTGCGCAAGGCCCTGCTTCTTTAATAGCATGTCCTAGTTCGTCAAACATCGCACGAAGACGACCATATTCATGACCACATAAGACAATCTCGCCTTTGTTCAGCGTACCTTTTTGAATTAACACGGTAGCTACCGAACCACGACCTTTTTCAAGACGTGCTTCAATCACTAAACCAGAGGCTTGACCTTCGGTTGGAGCTTTTAATTCTAAAATTTCAGATTGTAGGATCAAGGCTTCGATTAATTCGTTAACCCCTTCACCTGTTTTCGCTGAAATTTTCAAAAATTGCGTATCACCGCCCCATTCTTCGGGAACAACCTCAATAGTTGCCAATTCCTGCATCACTTTTTCAGGATTTGCATCAGGCTTATCAATTTTATTAATTGCAATAATGATAGGCACTTTAGCCGCTCTCGCATGTTCTACTGCTTCTTTCGTCTGAGGCATTACCCCATCATCAGCAGCAACTACAATGATAACTACGTCAGTGATTTTAGCACCACGCGCTCTCATTGCAGTAAACGCGGCATGTCCTGGTGTATCTAGGAAAGTTACTGAGCCATGATCGGTTTTAACTTGGTAAGCACCGATATGTTGAGTAATACCGCCCGCTTCACCCGCTGCGACGCGTGTTTCACGAATATAATCTAATAACGAAGTTTTACCGTGATCGACATGACCCATGATAGTAACAATAGGTGCTCTTGAAACCTGTTCTCTGTGGTCTTCTTCTACGACTACAGAGGCTAACATTTCTTGCTCAAGATCATCATCACTTTGCATAATCGCTTTATGACCCATTTCTTCAACCAAAATGACCGCTGTTTCTTGGTCGATGCTTTGGTTAATGGTCGCCATCATGCCAAGTTTCATTAAATGCTTAATGACTTCGGCCGCTTTTACGCTCATTTTCTGAGCTAACTCAGAAACGATAATATTTTCAGGGATTGTGACATCTTTAACGGTAGGCGCAACAGGCATTTCAAACTGATGTTTAGTTTCTAACAATGAAGCTTGCTGTGCTATGCGCCCTCTCTTTCCTTTCTTTCCTTTATTCCGACGACCCTTATCACTCGTACCGCCTTTAGAATTTTTATTACCGCCTTTTGGTTCAGCAGGTTTATTACGATGAACGGTCGCTTGTTTTTTTGCTGCCCCTCCAGCACCAGCAGTTTTAGCACCCGCCCCTGCTCCCGCAGAGTTTTGTTTCGCGGCTTGTTGCTGCTGTTTAGCGGCTGCCTGCTTTCTAACT
>WTBX01000024.1 GCA_013138855.1 Methylococcaceae bacterium | reverse complement strand
CGTATAAATCAAAATGTACGTCAACTGAACCTATATTTTTACTAAAGGATTTTTCGGTTTCCACTTTGTCGATATTTAACTCTATACCGAGAATATCTTTTACAAAGGCTTTAAATATATCAACCTGCCCAAAGGCTTTTTTAAAAATAACGCCATAGCGTAAGGAGGCAACTTCTTTCATGTTTTTTCCTTAAGTATCAGTTTCTAAACTGACAATATCAATTTCTTGCTTATCATAAACACGCTCACCAATCGGAATTTTATAAGCTTCACCTTTAACTAAAATTGCGCCAGTTGGACACACTGTACAAGCTCTATCATCAACACTAATATCGCTGTCACCGAGTTTTCCTGATGCTGAATTAACGATTAAATGTTTATTAATACCGCGCCCTGCGATTGCAAAGACATTTTTATTATCGGCTTCCTTACTAGCTCGTTCGCATAAATCGCAAAAAATACAACGATTACGGTCTAAGACTATATCGGGATGTGAAGCATCGACTTCACGTTGTGCATAAAAATGTGGAAAATGGCTGTCCAGCATACCTAAATGATAGGCTACGCCTTGTAATTGGCAGTTACCTGTTTTTTCACAGGAAGGGCAAAAATGATTACCTTCGACAAATAACATTTGGGTGATACGTTTGCGTAAGGTATTTAGCTCTTCGGTATTACTTTCAACTTCTTGTCCATCAGCCGCAGGAAAAGTACACGCAGAACAGTTGCGACCGTTAAGTTTTACTTCGCAAAGTTTACAACTTCCATGTGGAGTAAATTCAGGGTTATGACATAGATGCGGAATATAAATGCCTGCCGCCATCGCCGCATCCATAATGGTTTGCCCTTCTTCAAAAGGGATTTGCTGACCGTCAATTCTAATATGGGGCATTAATCGTCCTCCACTTGAGCTAAATGCGCGTGTTCATCATCACGTCCTGAAAGTTTTCGTGCGATTTCTAAAGAGCTATCTAAATCAAAACCTGGTTCAAAATCAATTTTCTGTAATTGTTGTTGATACAGTTCAGGGTAACGCTCTAAGGTTGTTAAAATCGGCTGAGCTGCGGTTTGACCTAGACCACAATGACTCGCGGTTCTAATCAATTTAGCAATTTCTTGTAATTCAACTAAATCCCCTGCACCGCCATGCCCTTGGTGAATTTTATCATATTGTTTTTTCAGTAAGGAAGTACCTACGCGACAAGGCGTACAAAAACCACAGCTTTCATCCGCAAAAAAATGGGTGAAATTTTGCACAATATCAAAGATGCTTCGACTTTCATTGAAAATAATAAATGAGCCGCCCGTGGCTAAATCTTCAAAAGCAATTTTACGGTTAAACTCATCATTACAAATAAACGTCCCTGAAGGCCCGCCAACTTGTACACCTAAGACATTCTCGGCACCGCAGTCATCAAGGATTTGTTGAACAGTAACTCCAAATTCATATTCGTAAATACCTGCTCGCGCACAATCTCCACTAATGCTTAAAATCTTTGTGCCTTTGGATTTTTTTGTACCGTACTGAGCAAACCATTCGCCCCCATGTAAAGCAATATGCGCAGCAGCAACAAAAGTCTCCACATTATTAACTACAGTAGGTTTATTTAGATAACCAGAAGTCACTGGATACGGCGGACGATTACGAGGAATTCCACGCTTTCCTTCTAACGACTCAATTAAGGCGGACTCTTCACCGCAAATATAAGCCCCTAGCCCTAAGCGAACCTCTACATCAAAAGCGATATATTCATCAAAAATATTTTCACCTAATAAATTCGCCGCTCGACGCTCTTCGATAACTGCTAATAGTTTAGGGTATAAGTGTAAATATTCACCGCGTAAATAAATAAAACCTTGTCTTGCACCTGTAATAAGTGCGCAAACTGTCATGCCTTCAATTAGCTCATGTGCATAATTGTTCAGCAATACTCTGTCTTTGAAAGTTCCAGGCTCGCCTTCATCGGCATTACAAACCACATAGCGTTGATGCTGCGTGTGAACTTCGGTATTACAAATATCATCTTCTTCAACACTTTCATAACAGAATTTCCATTTCCAAGCAGTGAGATAACCCGCCCCGCCGCGTCCACGTAAACCCGCCGTTTCAAGTTCGGCTAAAGTTTCCATAATGCCTCGTCGCCATGCAGCTCTCATCGCGGCACCTTTTTCTAACTGTGTTGATAATAATAAACCTTGTTGTTGTATATTATCGTCAACCTTTAACAAAGCAGGCGGCCAATCATTCAGAGGAATTTTTTGCTCTATCAGCCCTGCAATTTCGTCAATGCGAGTTTGCGTTAGTTCTCCAATCGCATAACCATTCACTAACATTGCTGGCCCTTGCTCACAAAGCCCAGTACAGGAGGTATTATTAATGCTAACGAGACCATCGCTGCGAGTTGTTCCTAAGTTAGTTTTTAACTTATGACATAAATACTTAGTTAAATCCTGTTTACCTAGCAGATGGTCGGTAATCGAATCACTTAGAAAAATATCATACTGTCCCTGCGGTTCAGTAGACAAAAAAGCATAAAATTCAACTACACTAATGATTTGAGTTCTAGGAATATCTAGCTCTGTGGTTAAGAATTCTATCGCTGCTGAGGGAATATAAAAATATTGCGCTTGTACTTCTCGCAACATCATTAATAGACGTGTAGCTTGATGCTGATATTTTCGCGTTAATTGCTTAATAAATAATTCCATACACCCCTCGATTAATTAAAGATAGTGAGCAATTGAATGACTAAGGAATGCAATGTTAATAACTTCCGAAACTATATCATCAACTTAATAAATTTATAAACCATGAAGAGCATGAAGTTTTAACGATTTATCTTCATGAGCTTCATGGTGAAAATATATTTTAAGTTTCGGATGTTATTGTGTTTCATTCCTAATGATTACAACGTTCATATAATACTTATATGACAATTACTGTAAAAGTTATAAGTCTTAAAGAATATAACACTGATAGTATTTTGTTACTATATACTAATATTTCCTTTACAGAGGATCAAGATGTCTAAAATAAACACTTTTAAAACCATAGATACTTATAACAGTCGCATTTTAGCTAATTATCAACAACAATTAAAACAGCAACAACGCTTGCTCAAACTGATAAAACGCGTATTACCTGAGCATTTAGCGGAGCATATTTCATATTGTGCTATTTCTAATCAGAAATTATTAATTTATACCGACTCAAGCGTTTGGTCTGCTCAATTACGCTTTTATCAACAAGCAATGTTAGAAACCGTCGTTGAGACCAATACGGCTATTATCGAAGAAGTAAAAATAAGAATTATCGCTCAAAATAACCCGCCTAAAAACGAGCGAGAATTAAATATGCCTTCCGCAGATAACATTAAGCTATTGCATGACTGTGGTGAGTCTATAGGTGATGAAAAATTGAAACAGGCGTTATTACGTTTAAGTAAAACATTAGATAAGCTGTCTTCTTAAAGGGGAGAAAACAGCTTACAAATAGAGATAAGAGCTTAAGCTTGAGACTGTACCGACTGCATGAATGAAATAGGGGCTTTTTCTTCCTCTTCAAAGCTAACCATTTCCCACGCATCTTTATCGTCTAATAAAGCGCGTAGTAATTTATTATTGAGTCCATGCCCTGATTTGTGACCTTTAAATTCACCGATTAGGCTGTGACCCAATAAATATAAATCACCAATCGCATCAAGAATTTTGTGTTTGACAAATTCGTCAGCATAACGCAAACCATCTTCATTTAAGACTTTATCATCATCAACCACAATCGCATTATCTAGGCTACCACCTAAGGCGAGGTTGTTTTCTCTTAAAAACTCTATATCCTTCATAAAACCAAAGGTTCTGGCTCGACTGACTTCTTTTACAAAGGTCGTCGAAGAAAAATCAATCGTTGCGGTTTTTAAGTGGTCTGCAAAGGCAGGGTGTTCAAAATCAATGGTAAACGTAACTTTGAAGCCTTCAAACGGTTCAAACGCAGCCCATTTATCACCCTCCTCGACACGAATCGCATGTTTTATACGCATATATTGTTTAGGAGCATCCTGCTCTACAACACCAGCCGATTGAATTAAAAACACAAAAGGCCCTGCGCTGCCATCCATAATAGGAACTTCAGCCGAACTTACATCAATAATAGCATTATCTATTCCTAAACCTGCTAGGGCGGATAATAAATGTTCTATCGTTGATATTTTTATATCGCCATCTACTAAAGTCGTAGAAAGCATAGTTTCTCCAACATTATCAGGCGTTGCGCGAATAGTAACAGGTTGGTCTAAATCTACTCTGCGAAAACGAATCCCTGTATCCACCTCGGCTGGATGTAAAGTTAAATAGACTTTATCTCCTGTATGTAAGCCGACACCTGTTGCTCTAATCGTGTTTTTCAATGTTCGTTGTTTAATCATAAAATAGTGCCAAACCTATGCGAAAACGCTAAATTTTATCATAAATATATATTATCAGACGCTGCGTTGTAATAATTAATCAGCTTGTCTGCGTAAAAAAGCAGGAATATCTAAATAATCTAAATCTATATTACCTTCTTTTTCTGGCTGTACGCCAAAACGCGTTTCTTTAGTTTCTGATTTATTATTACGAAGAATCGTTGGCTTATCTAGCACACCATAGTTGACATCACCCACGGCTGCTTTTTGCACTAGTTTTACTGGTGAAGCATTGCCTTTAGTTGCTTTATCCCCCATACCCGTTGCAACAACGGTTACTTTGATTTCATCACCCATATCTGGATTAATCGCCGTACCAATTTTCATATCAGCATCGTCTGATGCAAATGCGTGCATGATAGTACCCACTTCATTAAATTCGGTTAAGTCCATATCGGAAGCGGTAATATTGACGAGAATACCTTTCGCACCTTGTAGGCTAATATCTTCTAGTAAAGGACAAGCAATGGCTCTTTCTGCGGCTTCTCTAGCACGATTTTCGCCAGAAGCAGAACCTGAACCCATAATTGCCGCCCCCATATTAGACATTACCGTTTCAACATCAGCAAAATCGACATTAATTAAACCAGGGTGGGTAATTAGCTCAGTAATCCCTTGCACCGCATCCAATAACACATCGTTAGCCGCTTTAAAGGCATTCATTAACGACAGATTATTCCCTAATACGGGTAATAGTTTTTGATTGGGAATAATAATCAAAGAATCTACATATTTCTCTAATTCTCTAATGCCTTCCTCTGCGACTGCAATTTTCTTTTTACCTTCAAATTCAAATGGTTTTGTTACGACAGCAACTGTCAACACACCTAGTTCTTTGGCAACTTGAGCAATCACTGAGATTGCACCTGTACCTGTTCCACCGCCCATGCCTGCGGTTAAAAAGACCATATCCGCCCCCTCAATAACTTCTTTCAGGCGATCTCTATTTTCTTCTGCTGCGAGTTTTCCAACCTCGGGGCGTGTACCCGCACCCAAGCCTTTAGTCAGCTCTATCCCTATCTGTACGACAGTATCTACACCTAACCGTCTCAATGCCTGCGCATCGGTATTTGCACAAATAAACTGCACACCATCAATGCTACTGTCGACCATGTGGTTAACAGCATTGCCGCCACCACCACCGATACCAATAACTTTGATGATTGCATTTTCATTGCAAGCATCCACTAATTCATATTTCATCTTACCTGCCCCCTAAATAAAGCCTTGTCAATTTTTAAAAGTTACCCTGAAACCAGTTTTTTATCACTGCGAATAACCCAGGAGTATCATCACTGACTCCCTCAATTCCGCCATGATGTTCCCTACCATAGAGTAATAATCCTACCCCCGTCGAATAAATAGGATTTTGTACCACATCTGTTAAACCCGCAACATGCTGTGGGATTCCCACACGCACAGGAACATGAAAAATTTCCTCTGCCAAGTCAATAAGTCCTTTCACTTTTGAACTACCACCAGTCAATACCACACCCGCTGCAATTAAATCATCATAGCCACTACGTCTTAATTCTGCTTGAACTAATAACATTAGCTCTTCATAACGTGGTTCTATGATTTCAGATAAATTCTGCAAAGAAATATTACGAGGAGATCTTTCGCCTATGCTTGGCACTTCAATCATTTCCTCATCACTTGCTAATTGTGTTAATGCACAGGCATATTTGCATTTTATTTCTTCGGCATTTTTTGTCGGCGTTCTTAATGCGACAGCAATATCATTAGTGACTTGGTCGCCCGCAATCGGAATCACCGCCGTATGTTTTATTGCGCCATCAGAAAAAATAGCAATATCGGTCGTCCCCCCGCCTATATCGCATAATAAAACGCCTAAATCTTTTTCATCTTCGGTTAAAACCGAGGTACACGAAGCTAATTGCTCTAAAACTATGTCATCAACATCTAAACCACAACGTCGAATACATTTAATAATATTTTGTGCGGCACTCACGCTACCTGTCACCATATGAACTTTAGCTTCCAAGCGAATACCCGACATGCCAATAGGTACTTTAATGCCATCTTGTTGGTCTATGACAAATTCTTGCGGCAAAATATGCAATATTTTTTGATCAGCTGGAATGGCAACCGCTCTTGCTGAATCTATCACTCTATCTATATCATATTGCTTAACTTCTTTATCCTTAATGGCAACAATCCCATGTGAATTAAGACTTTTAATATGACTTCCTGCAATCCCTGCAAAAACCGATTGAATCTGGCATCCTGCCATTAACTCAGCTTCTTCCACTGCGCGTTGTATAGAATGAACGGTAGATTCTAAATTAACCACAACGCCCTTCTTTAATCCCCTAGATGGCGCTGTCCCTATTCCTATGACTTCCATAACATCATCACGATCGTATTCGCCTACTATCGCAGCTACTTTTGAAGTCCCTATATCTAACCCTACAACTATATTACGCTCTGTTTTCTTTGCCATTTTGCATACTCTATTTAAAGCATTTCGCTTGTCTGTATGTTGTTATTATTTACTGATGTTATTCCAGTTTACTTTTTTTGTCCCTGCTTCCATGTAACAGCATAACCATTTGGATATCTTAAATCTACCTTCGCCATCGCTGTAATTTGTTTTTGTCCAGATATTGGCAGTGTTACTAAAAAGCGATTAAATTTTTGTAACGGTTCTTTTTGACCTAACTTTAATTCCAACCCATTAGATAACTGTAAAGTCCATGCTCTACGTTCATTAACATTAAATTCCAATAACTCTAATGCTTGTGAAACTAAACTTGCCTGCAAGGTTTTCATCACCGCCATTAATTTTTTTTCAGTTCCTGTAGGGCCTGTTAACAAAGGTAATTTATCAAAGCGAGTCAAATTATCAGGAATAAATAAATCTCCATGTTCATTTAATAAGCCTATATCTCCCCAACGTACCACAGGGTATTGCTCATAAACTTTAACCTCTATCGTATCTGGCCATACACGCTTAACTTTAACTTGAGCAATCCACGGTAAAACTAACAATTCTTTACGTATCGCTTGCATATTCGCATTTAAAAAACCAGTCATGACCTGCTTTAATAATGCCTGTTTTATATCATCTTTAGAAATATATTGAAAAATCCCTTCTATCCTAACATACTTAATTGGCAGTAAATCAGCTCCTTGTGCTTTTAATTCTTTCCACCCTGCCCAAATACCTCCAATCACAAGTATACTAAGCAATAACCACTTAAATCCTGAAAGTTTCATTTTTATAAACTGGTTTCCAAAATTCTCCATACCAATTCATCAAAATCTATCCCTGATTTTGCCGCAGCCATTGGCACTAAACTGTGATCTGTCATGCCTGGTACAGTATTAACTTCAATTAATTGCGCATTATTATCCGTATCAATAAAAACATCCACTCTCCCCCAGCCTTTTACATCTACGCCTTCATAAGCCGTTAAAGCTAACTGTTGCAAGCTCTTTTCTTCTTCAGAACTAAGACCGCAAGGACAATGGTATTTAGTGGAATTCGACTTATATTTTGCATCATAATCATAAAAATCATGAGAAGTTTCCAATCGAATCACTGGTAAAGCTTCACCCTCTAAAACACCAATCGTATATTCTTTTCCCTGCACCCAGCTTTCTGCATAAACATCACAGTCATATTTTGCCGCCTCACTAAATGCTGTTAATAACTGCTGTTTATTTCCTGCCTTACTCATCCCTAAACTAGAGCCTTCTTTGGCAGGTTTTACAATCACAGGAAAATCCAGTTTTTTTATGCAAGCATCTACATCATCTATATGCTTTAACAAAAACCACTCAGGTGTAGGCAAACCTAAACCTCGCCAGCAAAGCTTGGTTTTTAATTTATCCATCGTTAATGCCGAGGCCATTACGCCGCTGCCTGTATAAGGCAGTTTCATAATTTCTAACAAGGCTTGCAAAACACCATCTTCGCCACCACGCCCATGAATAATATTAAAGACCCTGTCTATATTTTTGTTTTCTAACGCTAACAGAGGATTATCGCCTACATCCACTACGATTACATCAACATTTTTACGTTTTAGTGCCTTAAATACCGCAGTACCGCTATTAATCGAAACTTCCTTTTCCGCAGCACAGCCCCCCATGAGTACCGCAACTCGCCCAAATTGCGCAGGATCTTTAACTTTTACAGGTGTCATAGAGCCATTCCCACTTTACAAACTTCGGTTTGTAAACTCACATCATGTTGTAGTTTGACCTGTGTTTGTACATATTCAATTAAAGACTCTATGTCTGCCGCTGTTGCTTTATCTGTATTCACGATAAAATTTGCATGTTTTTCAGAAACACAAGCTCCGCCGATGCGATAACCTTTTAAACCGCTATGCTCAATTAATCTTGCCGCATAATCACCTTCGGGGTTTTTAAAAACTGAACCACAACTCGGTAAATTAGTAGGCTGCGTCGCAGCGCGTTTTTCCAATAAATCTTTAATTTCTTGTAAGCTATTTGAAGCATCACCTTTATCTAAGCTTAACTCTGTCGCTAAAAACCATTCATCAAAATGACCTTTAACCGAACGATAGCTAATCTCAAATTCATCGGCTACTCGCTGATTAACGTCGCCATGACGATTAACCATTTCTACTTGCTCGACAATATTCCAAGTTTCACCGCCAAAAGCCCCTGCATTCATTTTTAATGCACCGCCCATCGTTCCTGGAATCCCTGCTAAAAATTCAGCACCTACAAAACCATTTTCCACACAAAAACGTGCAACACGCGCACAAGGCACGCCCGCTTCTACATAAACACGGCCATTTTCTAATAAACGCATTCCTTTTAAACGTCCGCGTGTATTAATGACTACGCCAGAAATTCCGCCATCACGCACGAGTAAATTACTGCCTAAGCCTAACCAAAACACCGAAGTACTTTCAGGCAAGCTACTCATGAAAGCAACTAAATCATCTTTATCGGTCGGCAAATACATTTGTTCAGCCACACCCCCCACGCGCCAGCTAGTGTATTTAGCCATTTTTTCATTTTGTAGCAACTTTCCCGTTGTATTTACACTTTCACTCATGAGTTTAACGCTGCTGCTAATTTTTCAGGTAAATCACTAGCAATCCGTCCAACATTACCCGCCCCCATTGTTAAAATCACATCATCTGCCTGTACGATCCCTGTCAAAACGGGTAACAAATCATCCTCATCTTTAACAAACACAGGTTCTACTTGTCCTCTCATACGAATTGCTCGACATAAAGTCTTACTATCGGCATTCGCAATCACTTCTTCGCCTGCGGAATAAACATCTAATAAAATCAATACATCCGCATCCGATAAGACTTGAACAAAATCCTCAAACAAATCACGCGTTCTGGTATAGCGATGCGGTTGAAAAATCACCACTGAGCGTCTATCTGGCCATGCTTGCTGCAAGGCTTCTAAGGTAGCCGCGACTTCACGCGGATGATGCCCATAATCATCAACCAAAGTAACAGCCCCCCCTTCAATAGCTACATCACCTTGAATTTGAAAACGTCGTCCTATGCCTTTAAACGCGACAAGACTATCTATAATCGCTTGGTCGTCTACCTTTAAATGCGTTGCGATAGCAATTGCCGCCAAAGCATTTAACATATTATGCCAACCAGGCATATTCAAACTAACCAATAACGGTTGATGTCCCTCACGTAAGACTTTAAATGAAGTTATTAAGCCTTGCTGTTTTATTTCTACCGCACGAATATCAGCCTCTTCATGGACTCCATAGGTTTTTACAGGTTTAGACAATTCTGGCAGAATTTCTCTAACCCCCTCATCATCTAAACACATCACCGCCATGCCATAAAAAGGCAGATGATGTAAAAACTCAATAAACGTCTCTTTTAAACGCTGATAACTACCGCCATAGGTTTCCATATGATCTTGGTCAATATTAGTGACCACTGCGACCATAGGTTGCAAATATAAAAAGGAAGCATCACTTTCATCGGCTTCTGCCACTAAATAATCGCCTGTTCCAAGCTTTGCATTTGTACCAGCACTATTTAAACGCCCACCAATAACAAAAGTGGGATCTAAACCACCTTCTGCCAACATACTCGCGGTCAAGCTCGTCGTGGTGGTTTTTCCATGTGTTCCCGCCACTGCAATGCCAAAACGAAAACGCATTAATTCTGCCAACATTTCAGCGCGTGGAATCACAGGAATACGTTGATGATAAGCACCATCAACTTCTGGGTTCGTGCGATCTATGGCGGTAGAAACCACGACGACATCAGTATCTTTAATATTATCTTGATGATGACCAATATAAATTTTAACACCCAGTGATTGTAACCGCTGTGTCGTTACAGACTCCTTTATATCAGATCCTGAAACTTGATACCCTAGATTAGATAACACTTCTGCAATTCCACTCATGCCCGTACCGCCAATACCGACAAAATGAATATTTTCTATGTTACCTAAGGCTTTTGTGGGGATTTGTATCGTAGGTGCATTCATTATGCTGCTACCTCAATACAAATATCGGCAACCATTGCGGTTGCATCTAAACGTGCTTTATTTTTTGAAGCCTTCGCCATAGTCTCTAAATTATTGGAAATCTGTGTGATTGCTGCCGATAAACTTGCAGCCGTTAATTCTTTTTGCGGCAAAATCAAGGCCGCGCCTGCATCCGCTAAATAATGTGCATTTGCAGTTTGATGATCGTCAATCGCATGAGGTAGAGGAATAAAAATTACTGGCAAACTACAAGCTGAAACTTCGCTAACCGTCATCGCTCCCGCTCGACAAACCACTAAATCCGCCCATTGATACGCATCCGCCATATCATCTATAAAAGCAACCGCCTTAGCATCAACATTCAAGGTCTGATAATTTGATGCGACTTCACTTTGCATCACTGACCCCGTTTGATGCCTCACGGAAATATTTTTTAATTTAGCCAAAGCCTCTGGAACAACTTGATTTAAAATTTGCGCCCCTTGACTTCCACCTACCACCAAAATATTCAAGGCTTGCGTTTCATTCTTTAACGCCTTTTCAGGTAAGTTAGAAAAAGCCTCACGTAATGGATTACCACAACATAAAGCCTTACGCTTTGCAGGAAAACTTTCAGGAAACGCTTCCAAAACTCGACGCGCTATTTTTGCTAATAATTTATTAGTCGTTCCCACCACACGATTTTGCTCATGAATCACCAAAGGAATCCCTAACACTTTAGCCATCAAACCACCAGGGGCTGCGACAAAACCGCCCATACCTAAAACCACATCGGGCTTGCGAGTACGTAAATGTTTAAATGCCTGCCAACACGCTTTCACTAATAAAAAAATACTTTTAAACTTAAAAAGAATCCCTTTCCCTCTAAGCCCTGAAACAGACAGCCAATCAATTTCAATATTGTTTTCAGGGATAACGCGAGCCTCCAAACCTTTCTCAGTCCCTAACCAACTAACATCCCAATCTTTGGAACGTAAATATTGTGCAACGGCTAATGCAGGAAACACATGTCCACCTGTGCCACCCGCCATAATCATTATTCGCTTACCCATTCCTGTTTTCCTTTAGGTGCTTTTGCAACTTTTTCAACCACTTCATTATATACTCGAAATAACAGTGCAACAGCCGCACACATAACAATAATACTACCACCGCCATAACTCATAAACGGCAACGTCAAACCTTTAGTGGGTAACATTCCCATATTAACGCCCATATTAATAAACGATTGAAACGCAAACCATACCCCTAAGCCATAAGAAACAAAGGCTGAAAATCGTAAACCTGATTGTTCAGCTTTTGCCCCAATCATAAAAGCTCTAATGACTAACAAGCTATACAAAAGGATGACAGTTAATACACCTAATAAGCCCAACTCTTCTGCCAGAACAGAAAATAAAAAGTCGGTATGCGCTTCGGGTAAATAAAATATTTTTTGGATGCCACTTCCAAGCCCCACACCAAATACTTCTCCGCGCCCAAAAGCAATTAAAGCCTGTACCAATTGAAAACCTGTGTCTTGAGCATCCGCCCAAGGATTTAAAAAACTAGTGACTCTCGCTAAACGGTATTCAGAAGAATATATTAATTCCTTTCCTAAAACTGAGACCAAAGCCATTAAAATAAAAAATTGTCCTAATCTAGCCCCACCTAAATACATTACCGCCACAGCAATCGTCAATAAAACCACCGCAGAACCAAAATCAGGTTCTAATAATAGCAACAGACAAGCTAGCGCAAACAATAACAAAGGTCTAAAAAGACTAAAAAAAGCAGTTTCTACTGTTTGTTGATGCCTAGTCACATAACTTGCAATGTAAATAACTGAAAAAAACTTAACAACTTCCGATGCCTGTATTCTAACGCCCATTAACGATAGCCAGCGCGTACTACCGTTAACCTTCACGCCCACACCTGGAACTAACACCATCACCAAAAGAAATAAACCAAAAATGAACAATAAGGAACCGTATTTTTCCCAGAACCGCATTGGAATTGAAACAACAACAAACGAGCCAATAAAGGCAATAATAATATGAATTAACTGTCTGACAGGATAGTGAAAACTATTCCCTGCTGTTTTCGCACCTAAGTGTAACGATGAGGACACCATCATCACATAGCCCAAGCCAATTAAAGACAAGGTTATGACCAGTAGTAACCAGTCTATATGAAAAGATTCAGTCGCTTTTGATTGACGTTTTTTTTTTGCCATTAGATCACATCCAAAGCCATAACTGCTGCGGCAAAACACTCACCACGTTGTTGATAGTTCTTATACTGATCCAGACTTGCACACGCTGGAGAAAGCAGTACTGTATCGCCAGACTCAACAAGTTTCGAAGCACATAAAACCGCGTTATCCATAGAGTCTGCATGATATAAGGGAACGCAATCGCCTAATGCATTTTCAATCAAACCTGCATCTTTCCCCATTAGAATAACGCTTTTAGTTTTTGCAGTTATCGTTGCTCGCAACTCACTCATATCTGCTCCTTTTGCATCGCCACCTGCCAGTAAAATAACTTTTTCATCATAGCCTGCTAAGGCTGCGATACACGCCCCAATATTGGTCGCTTTAGAATCATTAACCCAATTAATTCCATTGATTTGCGCAACTTTCTGCATTCTGTGTTCAAGACCCTTAAAAGTTTTTAAGCTTTGACACATTTTATCAAGTTCTAAACCAACGGCATATCCTAATGCCAATGCTACCAGAGCGTTAGCAAGATTATGTTTACCCTCCAAAGGAACATCGGAGCTGGGCATTAAATAATCTTGTTCATAAGCTAGATATTCACGACCTTCTTTTTCGGCAATATGAAAACCAACAGACTCAGATATGCTAAACCAAAGTGGCTTACGTGCTTGAGTTTGCATTTTGACAACGACAGCATCATCGGCATTTAACACCATTACGCCATTGCCATTAAAAATTTTTTGCTTTTCAGCCGCATAACTAGCAAGCGTTCCATGCCTATCAAGATGATCGGCACTAATATTTAACACGGTTGCCGCTGCTGCATTTAAGGCACTAGTACGCTCTAGTTGAAAACTTGATAACTCCAACGCATACAAATCAGCCTTTCCATCCAACAAATCTAATGCGGCCGTACCTAAATTTCCACCAATCGCAGTCTTCTTACCTGCCGCGTTACCCATTTCACCAAGCATAGTGGTCACTGTACTTTTACCATTTGAACCCGTAATGGCAATAATCGGACTATCCGTTGATAAAGCGAATAAATCTATATCGCTAACAATGACAGCCCCCTTCTTACAAACATTTTTAATCGTAGGTTCAGTTAAAGCAACACCAGGACTAACAATTAAATGAGTCGCTTTACTAAAATCCACCTTATCAAAATTGCCACTCATCAGAGTGACATCGGGAACTTCTTTAAATAATTCCGCCGTCATTGGCGGCTGATTACGACTATCGACTAGTTTAAACTTGAAATGATAACGCACCAAAAAACGTGCAATCGACAAGCCTGTCGTCCCTAAACCCACTACCAAAATATTAGAGTTCTCAGGCGTTAAGCCAAAAGACTTTTCTAATCTTCCTAAAATTTCATCATCAGCTAAACGCATGATTATCTCAACTTCAACGTTGCTAAACCCACCAAAACCAATACAAAAGTAATAATCCAGAAACGTACAATAATACGCGGCTCAGGCCAGCCTTTTAATTCAAAATGATGATGAATCGGTGCCATTCTAAACACGCGTTTCCCTGTCATTTTATAAGAAGCCACTTGAATAATCACTGATAAGGTCTCCATCACAAACACCCCGCCCATAATAAACAAGACGATTTCTTGTCTGATCAAAACCGCCAAGATACCTAAGCCAGCCCCTAACGCTAATGAACCAACATCCCCCATAAAAACCATAGCAGGATAAGTGTTAAACCATAAGAACCCTAAACCAGAGCCAACTAAAGCCGCGCAAAAAACAATTAACTCGCCGCTATTAGGCAAATAAGGAATCGATAAATATTGCGCAAAATTCATATGTCCTGATAAATACGCAAAAACACCCATGCCAGCCCCGACCATGACCGTTGGCATAATCGCCAAACCATCTAAGCCATCAGTAAGATTAACTGCATTACTCGTTCCGACAATAACCAAATAACTTAAAATGACATAACCCCAACCAATATCAAGCACGACATCTTTAAAAAATGGCACAATAAGTTGAGTTTCCGCTGGCAACGTCGCCGTTTGGTATAAATAAATAGATGCTCCAAAACCAATCAGCGATTGAAATAAATATTTCATCCGTGCAGACAAGCCATCACTATTACCTAGCATGACTTTTTTATAATCATCGACAAATCCCACTATTCCAAAACTGGTCGTCACTAATAATATCACCCACACATAACGATTTTCTAAGTCCGCCCATAACAGCGTACTAACAGTAATCGCCACTAAAATCAACGTACCCCCCATAGTCGGTGTTCCAGCTTTTTCAAAATGCGTTTCAGGGCCATCATCACGCACACTTTGACCGATTTTATTACGTGTCAGCTTTCTAATCATCCAAGGGCCAATCACAAAAGAAATAGTTAATGCTGTTAACGCGCCTAAAATGGCTCTAAACGTTAAATATTGAAAAACTCTAAACCCGCCATCCAATGACATTAAAAACTCAGTTAAATACAATAGCATTACTTATTTCCTAAAATTATCTATTAATGCCGCAGCCACATGCTCCATACGCTGCGATCTTGACCCTTTAATTAATAAAACTTCGTCACCTTTTAGCTCAGCTTTCAAAGCATTGATTAATTCTTCCTGACTATTAAAAAATAAAGCTCCCTCTCCAAATGCTTCAACACTATAACGTGCATCATCTCCGACCGCGAAAACACGTTTTACACCTTGCTCACGAATCGTTTTCCCCATTTGCTGATGAATTTGTTGACTATTTTCACCTAATTCACCAAATGCGCCCAAAATTAACCACGGTTCGCCCTGACAAGACTTCAAAACTGTCAAACCCACATTTAAGGACGTGGGGTTCGCATTATAACTATCATCAATAACAATATTACCCTCACGACTCACCCACGGTTGCAAACGTCCTGTAACAGGCTCGACAGTAGCCAAACCTTGTTGAATTTGAGATAAGGGAATATTAATTGCTAATGCAGCACACGCTGCGGCAAGTGCATTATTCACATTATGAACACCCGCTAGTTTTAAACATATAGCCTGTTTTTCAGCACGATTATGCAAGGTAAATGTCGTGACAAACGCTGCATTTTCAATTTTTGATGCAATATCCGTTGCATAAACATCAGCCGTCACATCATTAAGCGCGAAACTGCGTGTTTTTCGTTTACCCGCCATTTCTACCCATAAAGGGTAAAACTGATCGTCCTTATTTAAAACAGCCGTTCCTGCTGCTTTTAGCCCTGTAATGATTTCACCTTTTGCTTTAGCAACGCCTTCTAACGAACCAAAGCCTTGGAGATGAGCCGCCCCCACATTATTAATTAACGCCACATCTGCCAACGCATAACGACTACTAAAAGCAATTTCATGAGGATTATTCGCCCCCATTTCAATCACCGCATGACGATGATTTTCTAATAAGCGTAATAAGGATAAAGGAACGCCTATATCATTATTGAAATTCCCCTTTGTCGCTAAAACATCAGCGTTAACCGCTAAAATCGCTGCTAGCATTTCTTTTACAGTGGTTTTTCCATTACTACCCGTTACTGCAATAATTGTTGCTTGACTTTTTTGCCGCCATAAATGGGCTAATTCTGCCAATGCTAAGCGGGTATTTTTTACGACTAACTGCGGTAATAAGCTATTTATTTGATGTTCGACCAATAAAGCACTCGCACCCGCCTCTTCCGCCTGTTTTACAAAATCATGCCCATCAAAGTTATCACCTTTAATCGCCACATATAAATCGCCTGCTTGCAAAGTTCGGCTATCAATACTCACCGAAGAAATTTCAACATCAACCCCAATTAAACGGCTGTGTAATTGCGTAGTAATTTCTGTTAAGCCTAGTGTTATCATTTTAACTTTCTCGCTTGCAAAACCTGCTGAACAATGACCACATCACTAAAGGGATATTTTACATCATTAATTTCCTGATAATCCTCATGCCCTTTCCCTGCTATTAAGACACAATCACCGCTTGAAGCCTGAGTAATTGCCTTTTCTATAGCTTGTTTTCTGTCTCTAATCACATTAACCTTATTGCTGTTACAGCCTGTTAAAATATCTTGAATAATATTATCACCATTTTCGGTACGCGGATTGTCATCGGTAATAATAATGTTATCCGCGTGTTCACAAGCCACCTGCCCCATTAAGGCACGTTTTCCCTGATCTCTATCACCACCACATCCAAACACCAGCGACACCGCATCATGTTGATGCTGTTTTAAAGCCATTGAAGCTTTAGCCAATGCATCAGGCGTATGTGCATAATCCACAAACACTAAAGGCTGCCCCTTCCCGCCAAAGCATTGCATTCGTCCTGAAATTGTTTCCAGCTTAGAAGCCTTCGCTGCCGCTTCGGATAAAGAAAAACCCATCGCTAACAAAGTAGTGATTGCGGCAAGGATATTTTCAACATTAAACCCACCATAAATATCACAGCAAACAGTTACAGCGTCCTTGTTATAACAAACTTCAAAACTAAGCCCTGTATTTATCAATTGAATATGTTGCGCATAAACACAATGAGCTTGCTCAAGCGTTTTGCCTGATACAGAAAATATCCATAGCACAACATTTTCAACTAATGACGCAATAATTCGCTCACTATAAGCATCATCCAGATTAATAACTGCAAATTCCAGCTCAGGCTTTTTAAAAAGTGCGAGCTTAGCTTGGAAGTAAGCTTCCATAGAGCCATGATAATCCAAATGGTCACGGCTTAAATTAGTAAATATCGCGCCTGTAAAATCAATGCCATTCACTCTACCCTGTTCTAAACCATGCGAAGAAACCTCCATCGCCAAAGTCTCTATTCCTTTAGAAACACATTCAGCTAACATCTTCTGCAAAGCTAACGCATCAGGTGTAGTATTAATCGTGGTTTTCAATTGCCCCCACTTACCCCAACCCAATGTGCCAATAACCGCAGAGTTATCCAGCATCTGCGCCAAAAATTGACTGCAACTGGTTTTTCCATTTGTCCCTGTCAAACCAATAACACCCAGCTTTTTCACAGGATAATCATAAAAACGTGCTGCAATATCGGCCAGTTTGAAAGCTAAATTTTCTATTTTAACGAGCGAAATACCTTGTAATTGCGTGGCTAATTTTTCACCCTCATCTTCAGGGGCATAAATAATCGCAGCAGCACCTTGTTTTATAGCCTGCGGTGCATAACTTAATCCATGCTGCTTTGCTCCTGCTAACGCAATAAACACATCGCCAGATTTTACTTCACGACTATCGAGAGCCAAACCTGTAACTTCAAACTCTAAGGAAGTATCCACAAAACCTGCGATCAATTTATTAAATTTCATTTTGTCTTTATTTAGTCAACGGTTTCGGCGCGTTACCTTCTTTATCTGGCTCAATGCCGTAAATTCTTAGCGTTCCCGTCATGACTTTAGAAAACACAGGAGCCGCAATCAAACCACCGTAATATTTATCTTTACTCGGTTCATCAACCATCACTGCAATCACAAAACGCGGATTACTCGCAGGAGCCATTCCAACAAAGACAGAAAAATAATCTTTTTTTGAATATCCCCCCTTATTTGCTTTCTTAACTGTTCCTGTTTTTCCTGCGACTCTATAGCCACTCACTTTTGCACGCGTTGCCGTACCACCACGCATAATCACATGCTCCAGCATTTTTCTAACTTTTCTGGCAGTGTCTGCTTTAAAAATGCGTTTAGCATCATGGTCATGCTCTCGTTTTAACAAACTAACAGAATGTAAAATGCCATCATCGGCTAATGCAGTATAAGCTCGCGCTAATTGCAAGGTCGAAGTCGATAAACCATAACCAAAAGACAGCGTCGCTTGTGCAAAATCATACCATTTCATCAGCTCTAATAAAGAACCATGCGCCTCACCAGGAAAGCCGACATTTGCAGATTTTCCAAACCCTAAACCATTATAAATGCGCCATAAATATTCATCAGGCATTAATAATGAAATTTTACTGGTCGCAACATTACTCGATTTTTTCAATACTTTGGTCAAACTAAGTAAACCATAATTATGACCATCTCTTACCCAATTACGACCAATTTGATAAGAACCGTTAGTTTGAATTTGTGCATCCTCTTTAACATAGCCACCATCTAAAGCCGCTGCCACCACAAAAGGCTTCATCGTAGAACCTGGTTCAAACACATCGGTAATAGCTCTATTCCTATAAATATCCCTTGAAAGCTTTCTTCGACTATTCGGGTTAAATGCAGGTTGAGTCACCGCCGCTAACACCTCACCCGTTTTCGCATCTAAAACTACTAAAGAAGCAGATTTTGCTTGCTCCTCAATAAATGACTTTTGTAACTCTCGAAACGCTAAATATTGAATGCGCCTATCTATACTTAAAGTTAAATCTTTACCGGGAACAGGCTCTTTAATACTTTCAATATCTTCAATAATGCGTCGTCGTCCATCTCTGATAACGCGCTTGCGCCCATCTTGGCCTTTCAAGCTTTGTTCATAAGCAAGCTCGATTCCCTCTTGTCCGACATCATCAATACTGGTAAACCCAATTAAATGAGCAGACATTGCACCAGCGGGGTAAAAACGCTTAAATTCACGTTCAAAATATATCCCGCTAATTTTCATTTTTTTTACTTTATCAGCCAGCTCAGGGCTAATACGGCGTTTTAAATAAGCAAAACGGCGTTTTGAATTTTCTTCATTAAGAATATCAACCTTCTTTTGCGGCAAGTCCAGCAACTGAACCATTTGCTCTAATTTTGGAATTTGTGAACGATCAAGCTCCTGAGGATTCACCCAAACCGACTGCACAGGTGAGCTAATCGCCATGATTTCACCATGTCGATCAAAAATTTTACCGCGATAAGTTGAAACAGGAATGGTACTAATATGACGTTTTGCACCTTGCGTTTGTAAAAACTGCTTATTAATCACTTGCAAATCTACAGACCGCACGACCAAAGCAGTCATAGCTAATAAAATAACCATTAGTAATAATCGTCTACGAGCTGCAAAAATCGTTATTCCTTTAGGCTTATGAGTATCGCCACTAAAAACATGATGCATAGATAAGTAAATCGTCCTAATTAAAAACAAAACCTAATAATCATTGTTTAACTCACAAAGATTTAGATGACAGAAGCTAAAGCGAAGAGCCAACCTGAGAGGGCTATCTCACTTTTAATATTGAAAATTATAGCTGTCCAGAAAAGTCACGATCTGTACGATTAAAATCATCAATAATGCAAAAGAAACCTTAGGGTTTCAAATAAATAATTTTTCCTCTAGGAGGTAATATCAAACCCAATTTTTCAGTCGCTTCAATTTCGACGCGATTTTCTGAAGTCAAAGTGGTCACCTCTAATTGTAATTGCCCCCATTCAACCGTTTGCTGATCTAAATAACCGTGCTGCTGTTGAATTTCAAAAAATAACAACCTCGAACGATATTTACTATGAACAATTCCTAAAGCAGTGGCAATTAATGAACCAAACAATAAAAACCATAGAAAAAAGCGCACAATAGCCATTTAAATCCTCTCAGCGACTCGCATAATCGCACTACGCGCACGCGGATTCAATGAAAGCTCCTCCTTACCTGCTCGTACTGCTTTCCCTACTTTTTTTAAGACACCCTGTTCAATATCCGCCTCTTTAATAGGTAACTTACCTACATTATGTTTACGGCCTGATTCATTACGAATAAAACGCTTTACAATTCTATCTTCCAAAGAATGGAAAGAAATCGCCACTAAGCGTCCACTTGGTTTTAACACTGCCATTCCTTGCGCTAATACAGCAGCCAAATCATCTAATTCTTGATTAACAGCGATACGTATTGCCTGAAAGCTACGGGTTGCAGGATGTTTATATTTTTCTTTAAACGGCACGGCATTACTAATTAATGCGGCAAGTTGCAACGTTGTGACAATGGGAGCTTCCTGACGAGTGCTAACAATCGCATTAGCAATTCGCCGTGCAAAACGTTCTTCACCATATTCAAATAAGACACGTACCAATTCAGCTTCATCCACTTGCGCTAACCACTGCGCCGCCGACAAACCTGCTTTAGTGTTCATACGCATATCCAAATCGCCGTCTCTTAAAAAACTAAAACCACGTTCTGCATTATCCAGTTGGGGAGAAGAGACCCCTAAATCCATGAGTACCCCATCAACGCGCCCTTCCCAGTTTCTCGCTTTTACCGCAGACTCCAATTCTGCAAAACTACCATGCTGTAAATCAAAGCGTGGATCTTCAAGCATTACTTTTGCATAGTCAGAATGAATCGCATCAAAATCTTTATCAAAAGCTAATAATTTCCCTTTATCCCCTAAGCTTTCTAAAATACCACGACTATGACCTCCGCGCCCAAACGTACAATCCAAATAAATACCATCGGCTTTTATATTCAATGCTTGCAGAGACTCTGCATACATAACTGGGAGATGTTCCATAAAGTAACTTACAAGCAAAATCCCTCACTATAATTTTCAATGCTTGAATAGTCAAGATAAAACCAATTTTCCACTCATCTTTGAATATTTTTTTGTGATACACTTCACGACAATAGCTTTTATTTAAAATAAAATACATCTTTTCTTAACTTTTTAATCGTTTAAAACTTAGAGCTAAAGGTGCAAATATAGAATTAAAACGAAAACCAAAATGACTCTCCTAAATGCGTGATAATCAGAAAATATCTTCTGCTATTCTCACGCTACAGAAATAAACTTACTTTACATAAGGAATATTAATAAAGCATAATTTACGATACAACACCTTAAATTGACACCAAACTAATAAAAACAATAAAACTTATGAATACCATTTTTTTTTATACCGCTATTTTTACTTTATCATTATTACTCCCTGGCTCTATGCAAGCTGCGGAATATATTAAAACTGGCAAAAAACAAAAAGCAATCATAAAAATAGAAAGCTCCCAAATGCTTACTAAAGAAGGACTCAATGATGTTATTTCAATGACACTGATTGCTAAAGATAAAAAAAGTCTATATGAAGGACAAAAATACGTCCTCAAATATCTTAAAGCAAGCGAAAGAATAATCACTGATAGCCTTTATGATGAACCCAATGGTTTCATTTTCACTAATTACTTAATTCAAGCGGGAACCTTGAGGCATGAAATGGTATTAAAACTCATTAAAAATGATCCCATGGAATTTATCGTCATAAAAAAGCGCACATTTGCCCTACAACATTCACTTGTCCCTGTCCAAAACCAACCCCTCATAAATTACCAGAAAACAACTAACCAGCCTTCAGCTTTACAAGCATACCCTCCACGCTTGAATGCTCCAATCCTATTCTATTAACGTTATCTATTACTCGCATCACTCCCCGCTTGTCACAACTTCATAGGCGCATCATAATATAAGCTTCTGATAATTTTAAGAAGAAGTTGCCATGAAAAAAATAATTTTCGCACTTTTCACATTAGTCATTGTCAGTGCTTGCTCTAATCCCAGCACACCCGCAGGAAATGAAGGCTATGTGTACGAAAGCCCAAGAGTCTTCGGCAATGGTGGCTTTCAGGGGGAAATGACAGGCCCTAGTAATTATGGCTTCTCTTTCTTTAGAAACGAAGTCATTAATATTGATATGCGGCCGACAACGAATAAAGAACTCTTTAAGATTCTAGCCAAAGATGATTTAAATGTGACGGTAGGTGTACATGCGGTACTTTCACTGAAAAAAAACAGCGTAAAAAAAGTGGTGGAAGAATATGGTGGTAAAGACAGTTATCGACGCTTTGTTCAAAAATCATTCAGAACATTTGTAAGAAGCGCGATTCAACCGTATACCAGCAAAGAAATCAAACAACAACGTGACCTTATTGCCAGCACTATAGAAACAAAGCTTAAAAACTACTTAAAAGGTTCACCCTTTATAGTCCATAGCATAGTCGTTGGTAATATTGACTATCCTGCGATAGTCGTTGAAGCCGTAGAAAAAAAACTCGCGGCAGAGCAGTTATTAGCCGAAAAAGAAACTCAAAAAGCGATTGCCATTAAAGATGCAGAAATTCGCATAGAAGAGGCAAAAGGCATAGCTGCGGCTCAAAAAATTATTAACGAAACCTTAACCGCTAATTATTTACAGCATGAAGCAATTAATGCTCAATTAAAAATGGCAGTCTCACCTAACCATACAACCGTTTATATTCCATCGGGGAAAAATGGAATACCCCTCGTTGGAACGCTTAACCAGTAATTGATAATTATGAATTGTCAGGGTTTTACCTTTCGTACACTTTATCGGGACTTACTATGAAAAAAATAATTATAACTGCCGCATTAGTTAGTGCATTATCAGGTTGTGCTAGCCATAAAACACACTGGAGCTATGCGGGTAACACTGCCCCTCAGCACTGGGGAAGTTTATCGCCCGAATTTGCCACTTGTGGTAAAGGTAAAAATCAATCCCCTATTGATATACAAGACTCTCTTGATGCTAAGCTTCCGCCTATAAGCTTTTCTTATAGCACTAAGGCAACGGAAATTGTTAATAATGGCCACACTATACAAGTCAATATTGCGGCAGGTAGTTATATTCAAGTCGATGGACAAAGTTTTGAGTTAAAACAATTTCATTTTCATACCCCTAGCGAAAATGAAATCAATAGCCAAAGCTTTCCACTAGAAGCGCATTTTGTTCATGCTGATGACAGTGGTAATTTAGCGGTTGTCGCGGTGATGTTTAAACAAGGGGAAGAAAACTCATTGTTAAAAACGGTATTATCTTCAATGCCCTCTGAAAAAAATAAGAAAAATAATCTTGCTAATATGCCAATTGACTATGCCAAAATGCTACCTAGTAATAAAGACTATTATCGCTATAACGGTTCTTTAACCACGCCGCCCTGTTCCGAAGGTGTACGTTGGTTAGTATTTAAAAACCCTGTTTCCATCATTGATGCACAAACGCAGCAATTTGAAACTGTATTACACCATGGTAATAACCGTCCAACTCAACCTTTAAATGCCCGAATTATTATCGAATAAATAAGAAGTGAGTGACCATACTACAGTGATTCACCGTAAAATCTACGGATGACAGCTCACTGTGAATCACAGTACAATACGCGCCAGCAGAAAACAGGTATAAATATAAAGCTATGCAATATATTTCAATCTAAATGATTAGCTCTGTTTTTGTATAACCGTAAGTTTTAATTTAAAGGAGTTTTCCACATGGCGACAGGCACTGTAAAATGGTTTAACAACACTAAAGGTTTTGGCTTTATCGAACCTTCTGAAGGCAGTGAAGATGTATTTGTACATCACTCGGTTATCTTAGGTGATGGATTTAAAACTTTAAATCCAGGGCAAACAGTTGATTTTGATATTGAAACAGGTCCTAAAGGCTTAACGGCTACAAATGTTAACCCCCAATAAGCTATGTTGAACAACTAATTTTTAAAGCCCTTATTTTTACATAAGGGCTTTTTTTTGCTTAGAAGAATCCTCTCAGCCAACATAAAATTGACGCATCATGCCTAAGTCTTCATGTTCTAAATTATGACAATGGTATAAAAATAAGCCTTTAAAATCTTCAAAAGGCTTAATGATTTCAACTTCTTCACCTGGCATCACTAAAACGGTATCCTTCCAGCCGTTATCAAGAAAGCCATCTTTTACTGTCGCATAAGCCTCTTCATCATTTCCCTTATAAGTTCTGGATATGACTTGATATTGCTGACCGTGTAAATGAATAGGATGCGCCATAGCCATGCCGCCCATCATTCCACCTCGCATACCTCCCATCATCCCCATTCGTCCCATTCCTGAGTTATGCTCATGAAAAATTTTGATTTTTTTATGCGAGCCTAGTTCAACTTGCTCCATCTTCGTCGCTCTATTCATGGAAAAAGATTTCCCATTAATACGCGGTGACATGTGTCCCATGGATAATGCAATCGGCAGTGGATTATCAGCATTATTCACATCCGCATCACTGAAACGCTTAATGGTGGTTAATTTTTCAGGTAACTTAGGTGAGTCACTAACTTTTTCAGTCACTTTAAAACTGGCAATTTTAAATTTAGACCCTTGCCTGATACCACCTGACATCATTCTACCCATGCGGCTATACATCATCGGCATCGTTCCATCGAATGGCATACTATATAATTTAAGTGCCGAGCCGACATCACGCCCACTAAAATCCAGCCATAAATCCGCGCGTTCCGCAGGGGCAAGCATTAGATAAGGACGCGTTTCAGGCTTTTCTAATAAACCACCATCTGTCCCAATCACAGTTAAAGGCGTACCATCATCCCAAGCCAATTTATAAATTCTGGAGTTAGAACCATTCAAAGCCCGAAAACGATAAGCGCGAGATTTAACCGAAAACTCAATATTCGGCTTCCCATTCACTAAAATCATTTCGCCTAAAAAGCCCATCATCCGTTCAGGCATTCGTCTAACATAAATTAAATCATTATCATCATCAAA
>WTBX01000276.1 GCA_013138855.1 Methylococcaceae bacterium | reverse complement strand
AACCGCGTTTGTGATTATAGTTTTTGTAGCTTTTATTATGTTTATAATTCCGATAATTACTATGATTGTTATAATGCCCACTAATATAAGTCGTAGGTATAAAGAGGTCTAAATGTCCCCGATGGCGAGGAACACAGGCGGCTAACAATAAAAGCAAAGCTATGATGCTCAACTGTTTGATTAGCATTTTCATAACAGCTCTCCTGAAATCTATGTCTAAAATATAAATATTATTTATTCTTAGCAATTAGACTTAGTTCAGTGAGTATAAGTTTCCCTTCTTAAAATACTTAGGAATGCGATTTTAATAACTTACGAAACTATATCAGTCAACTTAGTAAAACTTATAAACCATGAAGGGCGTGAAGGGCATGAAGTTTTAAAGATTTCACCTTCATGTTCTTCATGCGCTTCATGGTGAAAATATATTTTAAGTTTCGGATACTATTTAACCTTCATTCCTTAAAGCACCAACGATAACGCTTAAGTTATAGCGACAAGTAGCATGGCTCGCCAATAAACAAACCTCCGAGGTTTTAAAACCTCGGAGGTTTTTATAACTTTATTCTGCGGTAGAACGATAATATTCAATTGCCGCAGCGACACCGCTACCTGCTTGAATATCATAACCACAATCTAATAACGCCATCTCTACGCCAGCAATTGTGCCTAGCATAGAAACGTCATTCATATCACCGATATGACCGATACGGAAGACTTTACCTGCAACTTCGGTTAAACCTGCCCCTAAAGAAATGTTGTATTTGTTATAAGCAACACCAATCACTTCTGCCGCATCTCTATCTTCTGGAACAACAATTGCTGATACGGTATCAGACTCAAAACCTTCATGAGCGCAAAGTTTTAAACCCCATGCAGCAATCGCTCTACGACAACCTTCGCCTAAACGATGATGACGTGCATAAATATTTTCCATGCCTTCTTCTAATAACAATTCTAATGATTTACTTAAACCATGAATCATTGGTGTAGAAGGTGTGTAAGGTGTGTAACCATTGGCGTTTTGTGCCATTTGGTCGCCTAAATCTAAAAAGCAACGTGGATAAGTTGATGTTTTAGTCGCAGCCAAAGCTTTTTGACTGAACGCTAAAATGGCCGCGCCCGCTGGCAACATGAAACCTTTTTGTGAACCACTGATTGCGCCATCAACGCCCCAGTCATCCATTTTAAATTCGATGCTGGCAATAGAACTTACGCCATCAACAAATAATACAGCAGGGTGACTAGAGGCATCCATTGCTTTACGAACGCCTGCAATATCACTAGTCACACCTGTTGCTGTTTCGTTATGAGTCGCTAAAACCGCTTTAATTTCGTGTGCAGAATCTTCTTTTAAACGCGCTTCTAAATGGTCAACAGGAATGCCTTTGCCCCATTCAACTTCATGAACTTCAACGTCAAAACCTAAACGCTGTGCCATGCTCATCCATAAATGACCGAATTGACCGAAACGATAAATGATGACTTTATCGCCTGCATTTAAAGTATTAGTTAAGGCAATTTCCCAGCCTGCTGTGCCTGTTGCAGGGAAAACGAAAGCTTGCCCTGTTTCTGTTCTGAAAACTTTTTTCAAGTCTTCTAAGACAGGTTTGAATAATTTAGGAAAATCAGGAGAACGGTGATCTTCCATAGGAACGTGCATTGCACTTAAAATTTCATGTGGAACATTCGTAGGACCTGGAATAGATAAATGATTACGACCTGCCATGTGGTATATGCCTCGTGTAAAGTTAAAAAATGGGATGTTCGTTAAAAGTTAACGACGAAACCTGTTGATTTTGCCAGATATAAGCTAAATCAGCAAGTAATGAATAGCTTGGAAATATTAGACCTCGGAGGTTTTAAAAACCTCCAAGGTCTTAACGCTAAATTTTGTAAGTGTTCAGTCCCCCTCTTAAAAAAAGAGGGGTTAAGGGAGATTTTATTAAATAAATCCCCCTCAATCCCCCTTTTCCAAAGGGGGAGGTGAATACTTACTAAATTTTTGCAGAGACTTTAATAATTTCAAAAGTCGCTGGAATTAAACCTTGCTTGGCTAAAGTTTCATAGTGATTAATCATTGCCTGCATTTTAGATTTTCCTGTCATGCTGTGATTGCGTCCTGCGGTGACATTATGCGCACCAATGCCTTTTAATTCACGCATCAATGCCATCACTGAATCATATTTTTGGGTATATATTTTTTCTGAGATCTGGATATCTTGATAGCCGCTAGTTTTTAAAAATTGAGCAATTTCATCGGCATTATAAAATTCATTTACATGACTAAAATCATCAACGGTAGCCCATGCGGATTTTAATTCCTGCAAAGTTTTAGAACCAAAAGTCGAAAACACTAAACGCCCCTCTGGTTTTAAAATGCGTTTAATATCACTAAAGACACTCTCTAAATTCTGACACCATTGCAGTGCAACATTGGAAAAAATAGTATCTACACTATTTAACTGCAACGGTAGATTTTCAGCATCGGCGCAAATATAAAGTAGCTCTTTGATATTCGCTAATTTAGTTCGCGTAGTTTGCACCATCGGCAAAGCTAAATCTAAGGCGATTAACTGTTGATAGCCCGAGAGTGTCACTAACTCATTAGTTAAAAATCCAGTACCGCAACCTATATCTAAAACTGTGCCTAATAAACTACCTTGTTTTTCATTGCTTAATAAATCTCTGCCTACCATTCTTTGTAAAGCCGCCATTGCATCATAAGATTGTGACGCGCTGCCAAAGGAATTTCTGACACTTTGTTTATCTAGTATGCATTCAGCTAGCATGTGCATTTTCCATAAATTCACCAACTAATTCCAATAATTCATCGGTATGCGATAAAAAAGGAACATGTCCTGCTTTTTTTAGAATATGTAATTGTAGATTGGGCTGTAATATTTGCATTTGCTGACCAACTGCGACGGGAATTAAGGTATCTCTGTCGCCTAGAATTAAAATGACAGGACAATGTAAAGTGGCTAAGGTGGGGCGTAAATCGCTCTGTTCTAAAACATCAAGTCCTTGTTGCAACATGGTTTGTTCTGGTGCTGCTGTTTCTTGCAAGGCGGCTTTTAGTTCTTTGACTAAAACTTTGTAGTTAGGTAGACCTTTGACTTGTAAAGATAAAAATCTTAGCAGCGTTGTATGGCAATCAGTCATTAAATTATCGGCAAAATTATGCAGTAATTCTCGTTTCATCCCTGCCCAATTTTCGCCATTAACGAAACAAGGATTGCCTGAGATGAGAGCTAAGGCTTTTATTCTGTCGGGAAAACGCTGTGCTAAATCTAGGGAAACTGTTACACCTAATGACCAGCCGAGTACCGTACACGGTTTTTCTGGGAAGGCTTTGATGAGTTGCTCACTGATGGTTTGTAGCTCGAACTGCGTTGGATTATCACTACGACCGTGTGCAGGTAAATCTAAGCAAATGACTTGATAGTTTTCGGCAAGTTCTTTGGCAAAACTGCGCCAGATTCCAGTGTGCATTGCCCATCCATGCAATAAGACTATTGGCTCACCTGTGCCATAAATTTCTTTATGTATTTTCATGCTATATTACAAAAGTTCTATTTCTTTTAGAGATAACCCTGTTACCTGAATTATCATTTTAGTTTCCATTCCTGCCACTTTCATGCTTTTAGCTGTACTTAAAAGTGTTTCTTTTCGTCCTTCTTCTCGCCCTTCTTCTTTACCTTCTAGTTTTCCTAAAACATAGGTTGATTGATAAAGACTTGCTTGATGATGGAGTTCTTGTTGATGAGCTTCGTAGGCTAAATGTTCCTGTTTATCCATTTTCAAGACATCCAATTTTTCTTGAGCTTGTTTTAAACCTTTGGCAGTGAAGTCTTCTTTAATGCTGCTATTTTTTAAGAAATATATCCATTCATCTAAACTGTCTTTTGCCACATCATTAAAATTTTTAACTTCAATCAAATAATATTCGGGGTAAATATCAAAGACTTTTTCGACTTCATAAAGCTGTTTTTGCTCTTGAGATAATTCCAACTCAGTATGATTATGTAATCCGATAAAACGTGTTGTACCATGATAAATATAATCATTACCCTGACCGAATTTAAAATATAAAATACTAATTGAAATCACTTTACATATGTCAGCATAGGCCGAGCCTTCATCAAGATGCTCACCAATCGCTTTGCTGCTGGCAAATAATAGTCGTTGCAAATAATCCAATTCGCGTGAATATTGAATCTCAATCAAAATAATACGTTCATCGCTATCTTTGACTTTTATATCGACACGATTGAATTTATTGTCTTTATCTTCTTTGTCGCTTTCACTTTCTAAGACTTCAAGAATTGTAATATCGGTAAATAACAGCTCCGATAAAAAACCTTCGAGAATGTCGAAATTCGCTTTACTGCGTAGGATTTTTTTAATTGCCCAATCAAAACTAATCAGTTTTCTTGCCATTATTTTACCTGCTGAATCAATTTAAAAAAGTTGCTCTAAAGCATTTAATAAAGCATCAACATCTTTAGTTTGATGATTTGCTGAAAATGTCACTCGCAAACGTGCTTTGCCTTTGGGAATAGTTGGCGGTCTAATTGCAGTCACTAGAAAACCTTGTTCTAGTAATCGTTGACTGATTGCCACCGCTTTTTGAGTTTCACCAATTAAGATAGGCTGAATTGCTGAATTTGAATCCATCAGCGTTAAGCCTAGTTGCTCTGCGCCTTGTCGAAACTGTGTGCTTAAACTTTGCAGTTTTTCTCTACGCCATGATTCATTAATAATCAGCTTTAAACTTGCAGAAGTCGTAGCAGCAACGGCGGCTGGCATTGCAGTTGTATATATATAAGGACGAGCTTTTTGGATTAGCGTTTCAATTAAAAGTTCTGAACCTGCGACAAATGCACCTGCTGTTCCAAAAGCTTTGCCTAATGTTCCGACTAAGATAGGAACATCATTTTGACTTAATGCAAATTGTTCGACAACACCTGCACCTGTTTTACCTAATACACCTAAACCGTGAGCATCATCCACCATTAACACAGCTTGCTGTTGTTTTGCAATCGCGACTAATTCGACTAACGGTGCAACATCACCATCCATACTGAATATGCCATCAGTGACAATCATTGATTTGCTAGAAAGAAGTGAAGGCTTAAATTTTTTTTCCAAATTATCAACATCAGCATGTAAATAGCGTTTAAAGGTCGCACCTGATAATAAACCGCCATCTAATAAGGACGCATGATTCAGCTTATCTTGATAAACAACATCACCACGCCCAAGCAAGGCAGAAATCACGCCTATATTCGCCATATAGCCTGTAGAGAATAACAAAACTCGCTCACGTCCAGTAAACGCGGCGAGTTCTTCTTCCAAAGCATGATGTGCGGTGCTGTGTCCACAAATTAAATGCGCCGATCCACTACCCACACCATATTTATTAGCCGCTTGTTGAAACGCTTTAATAACTTGAGGATGATTCGCTAATCCCAAATAATCATTACTACAAAAATTCAGCACTTCGCGCCCATCAATATTAATTCTTACCCCTTGTGGAGAATCAATAATTCGACGCGAACGATATAAGCCTTGCTGTTTTAAGTCTTCAAGCTGAGCCTCTAAGCCAAACCTTTTCATTATTGCGCGTAACTAGAACCACCCGAATAAATACCTAAACGCTCAAACAAAGTTATATCGTGATTAGTCATTGGGTTATCAGTGGTTAATAGTTTATCACCATAAAAAATAGAATTAGCTCCCGCAAAAAAACATAAAGCTTGCATTTCATCTGACATTTCTTTACGACCCGCTGATAATCGTACTCGAGATTCAGGCATTAAAATTCGCGCTACCGCAATGGTGCGAATAAAAACTAAGGGGTCTAAAGCCTCAGAACCCATTAGCGGTGTACCTTCCACTTGAACCAACATATTAACAGGTACACTTTCAGGATGTTTCGGCAAATTGGCCAACTCAATCAATAAATTAGCTCTATCAGCATCCGATTCACCCATACCGACAATACCGCCACAACAAACATTAATACCTGCATCGCGTACACGTTCTAAGGTATCTAATCTATCTTGATAAGTTCGAGTAGTAATGACTTCGGAATAATAATCTTCCGAAGTATCTAAATTATGATTGTAATAATCTAAACCACCTTCTTTTAAAGTTTGGGTCTGCTCATCGGTCAACATTCCTAAAGTCACACAGGTTTCCATGCCCAACGCTTTAACGCCTTGTACCATTTCTACTACGCGAGCGACATCTTTATCTTTAGGAGAACGCCACGCAGCCCCCATACAAAAACGTGATGCGCCTTGATCTTTAGCGAGTTGAGCCGATTTTAAAACCTCATCAACAGGCATTAAAGCTTCGGGTGTTAAATCGGAATCATAACGCGCACTTTGTGGACAATAACCGCAATCTTCCGAACAAGAACCTGTTTTAATGCTTAATAAACTACTGACTTGCACTTCATTCGGATCAAAGTTTTCTCTATGAATCGTCTGTGCTTTAAACAATAAATCATTAAAGGGTAGCGCGTATAAAACTTGGACTTCTTCCAATGACCAGTCATGGCGTAATTTAGAGGATACTTCGATAGGACGTTCTAGCACTGCGGACATGCGGTTAATCTCCAAAAAGGCAAAACCTACGAGGTCTTTAAGACCTCGTAGGTTTGGTTAAATCAAAAAACTTGTAAACCTAAAAAGACAAAACAAGTAAACAACTGGAGTAATATTATACAGTAGAAAAATACAATTGATAGATAGATAACGTCACGAATAAAGTATAATTGCGCGTTCAAATAACTACTCAATAAAAACAAAATGCTTTGGGAAATGTTTAATGCAGCAAAAGACCTTGGACGCATCCATGAAATCGCCTCTATTTTAATCCGCTATGGATTTGGTGGTTTTGTTCAAGAGTTAGGTTTTAGACGTTTTTTGGAGAAAGCTGGCAAAGTTTTACATTGGAAATCAGATCAAGAGCATCAGGTTTTAGATACGCCACAGCGTATGAGATGCGCTTTAGAAGAGTTAGGTCCTACTTTTGTTAAATTGGGGCAAATTTTAGCAACCCGTTCAGATTTATTTTCGCCTGCTTATATTGCTGAATTTGAAAAACTTCAAGATGCAGCACCTCCCATTCCTTTTGAAGAATTACGCGAACAACTAGAAGAAGATTTAGGCGCAAGTGTCGAAGAAGTTTTTTTATCATTTGATAAAAAAGCCTTCGCCGCCGCCTCAATTGCTCAAGTGCATAGAGCGCGTTTAAAAAATGGCGTGGAAGTTATCGTTAAAATTCGCCGTCCAAATTTAAGACGAATCATTGAAGCTGACTTACGTTTATTACAGCGTATTGTCGATATTATTGAAGTCGATGCACCTGAATTACGTCGTTACCACCCTAAAGAAGTTGTCCGTCAATTTACGCGTTCGTTGCGTCAGGAGCTAGACCTTGCCACCGAAGCGCGAAATTCCGAGCGTATTGCCGAAAATTTTGTAGATGATGAGTATATTGTTATCCCTGAAATTTATTGGGAATGGACGTGTGAGCGTTTAAATGTTCAAGAATATATTCCAGGAATACAAGCGCGTAATTTGGCTGCTATGGATGCGGCGGGATTAGATAAAAAAGTGCTGGCCGAACGCGGTGCGAATGCAGTGATGAAAATGATTATCGAAGATGGTTTTTTTCATGCTGATCCTCATGCAGGGAATATTCTTTTTTTACCTGATAATAAATTGGTGTTTATTGATTTCGGTATGGTGGGGCGATTAACTCTTGATCGCCGCGATCAAGTCGTCGGTTTATTATTTGGGATGATTAATAATGCTCCCTCAAAAGTGGTCGAAATATTAGAGGACTGGTCTGATAATATTAATACCGATGAACAGACGTTAACGCTTGAAATTGAAATGTTTGTGGATCAATACAGCTCCTTATCCATTAAAGAATTAAATTTAACACGGATGATGGTCGATTTAATGAGCTTATTAAGAGATCATAAATTAATCTTGCCTGCGGATTTAGCGTTATTGATAAAAACCTATATTACCTTGGACGGCTTAGGACGATATTTAGACCCTGATGGCAATACTTTGCTCTATATCGCGCCGTATATACAAAAAATTATGGTTGCGCGTTATAAACCCGAAGCGGTTGCTAAACGCGGCTGGCGTAATTTAGTAAGTGTGGTTGATTTACTCAATAGTCTACCCAAAGAATTACACAAATTATTAAGAGCCTCTCGAAAAGGGGCAATACAAGTTGAAGTAAATGTGCGCCATTTAAACCAGCTTGTTGAGAAAACTGATCGCGCTATGAATCGTCTGGCAATGGCCTTAGTGACTTCTGCATTAATTATCGCTACGTCCATTGTGATGTCAGTTAAAGGCGGGCCTGAGATTATGGGGTTACCCGCTTTTGGATTTTTAGGTTATCTTTTTTCCACTATTGCTGGTTTTGGCTTATTGATTTCCATTTGGCGTAGTGGTCATGGCAAGTAAACAATTATCAATTCATAATTATCAATTGATAATTAACAAGCATCTGGTATATTCACCGCTAAGTCTTAAGTAATTAACCTTGTAATGATTAGATTACTGGTTTTTAATTAAAAATAACAAATTATATAAACACTAGGGAGCATTTATGTCTGAGGTAATCTTTATTTTAACGACGGTTTTTGTCGCTTATGTTGTTTTTTCTGTGGTGAGTGATGAAAAAAAAACCGTGCAAAAAAATAACAAAGCAGGAAAACCAACTAGCGCAGTGACTCCTGATGTAAAAGTGGAAGCTCCAAAGGCAGCAGCAAGCGTAAAAGAAACTGCCGCACTAAAAGCTGAGGTGAGTGCAGAAAAAGTCGCAGAAGATGATAATAGTTTGCGTAACCCTGAAACAGGCGAAGTCGCTAAAATCCCTAATAACTATCGTTTTAGCAAACGCTGGATTAAAGAAGCCTTAGTTAAAGAGGGCTTATTAGATAAAATTTATAAAAATAATGAATTAGATGATGATGCTAATGCAAAAATTCATCAAGCCTTAGCTGATTTACACGCGATAGAAAAATATCAGGCGTAAGTTTTCTAGTTACTACAATTTACACCATGAAGCGCATGAAGAACATGAAGGTTTTAACTTCATGTTCTTCATGCACTTCATGGTAGAAAAAACAGCCTAATTTATTTAAACGTTGATCCCGCAGGTTTAAAAGTATGCAAATCAACTTCCGTTTCTTCAACCTCCGCAGCACACCCCCACAACAACGCTTCATCCTGATTAAAGCGTTTGCCTAATTGATACGCAATCTGCGCTCTCGCCAATTCCACCCCTAAATAAAATGCATGACCACCATCGTTTTCTACCTGTAATTTTGGGTATAAATCAAAAGGGTCTATTGCAGTATGCAAACCATCACGATTATAAATATGCACACCCTCGGGGCTAGTTTGAATTCTATAGCTGGGATCTCTAACTTGCGCGGCGAATTCTTTTACTTCTGCTAATTGATAAGGAAATGGTGACGTTTCATGCAGACTCATTAAACCTGAATTGACATGTTTCGGTAGGCTATTACTTTCTTTTGCTGCGAACATAATTCGTCGCGCTAAATCGGCTTCTTTAACGGCACGACAAGCATGTTGACTGACTTGTGTGGCTAAGATGTTATTAATATTTAATTCAGAACAAATGCCCATTAATAAAGCGTTCATGCCAGCGGTATCTGCGTGAGTCAGTTCAGTGATATTGCCGACACCCAGCATCATTTCTATCTCAGGATGCTGCTGTCTGAATTGATGATAACGCACGATTGATTCTGTAAAACCAAAATGAATCGGGTCTAAAATTGGATCAACAATAAAATCGCGCCCTTTCTCCTGTAAAGTCGTAATGGCTTTATTCAGGCTATTTAAATCACCATGTTGAGCAGGAATTAAGATTGGCGTAGTCGCAACCTCATCGGCAATCCAGATACTATCATCGGTGAGACTAAGCATATAATCAGCACCTGCGCCTCCGCCTCTGAGTAAATCATCATCGTCTAAAGAATCAATACTGACGGTAAAACCTTCCGCTTTCAAAGTCTGAATAATTTCTTCCATCTGCGGAAAAGGTGTCTCAGGTAAACAACCTATATCAATAACATCCGCGCCTTGCGTCTTGTAATAATAAGCTCGTTCAACGACTTCTTCGACCGAGACATTCGGAGCATCGACAATTTCTGCGAAAATTTTAACTTTGTAATGCGATAAATCAATCTTATGGGCTTGTTTACCAAAAAATAACGGTAAATCCTTTAATTCATCTGTGCCACGTTCGATGGGGATGTTTAAATCTTTTGATAATCTCTCCAAGTCTCCACGGCAGCGACCTGGTACGATAATTCTATCTGCGCCAAAGGTATCTTTTAAGCGTCGCCCAATCATGTCAGCCGTCATTAAGGCAGCAACTTTGATGCCGAGCTGGTGAACATGATAATCAAATTCAGGCTGCATTTTTTCTAAAATTTGATGCAGTTGTTTTTCAGCGAGTTTGCCTGTTAAAAATAAAATTTTTTCTGTCATGATAAGCGTTTAAACGCTGTCCTCATTATTTAACTCCGTCAAATAAGCAACAATATCTTCTTTTGATAACCGCTTTAAAAACTCCTTTTTAGCAAAGTACTCTAAAATATCTTCTTTAGAAGTTTGCTTTAAAATATCGGCTACGGTTAAAAACCGTAAATGAGTCTCCGCAACTTCTTTTTGAAATTCTTCCATTGTATAAGGCATAAAACTATTACCTCCTTAAGTATATTACTTGATTATTGCTTAGTATCATTCACTTCATTCAATTGTTGCAAATACCTAGTAATTTCTTCTTTTGATAATTGCTTTAAAAAATCTTTTTCAACAATCCGCTTTAAAATGTCCTCTTTAGGAATTTGCTTTAAAAAATCTTCCTTAGGAATTTCCTTTAAAACATCCGTTGCCGTTAAAAACCGCAAATGATTCTGCGCCACTTCTTTTTGAAACTCTTCCATTGTATAAGGCATCTCTAAACCCTCCAGTTGATAATACTCATATAATAAATTGACCGCACTACTCGGATTTGATTTCACATGATAATATTTTTTACCATAATCAATCTTATTCAACACATTGCTAAACAAATGCCACACCGCATTATGCTCACTTTTTTCAATACGACTCAACACAATCAAACGTATTTTAACCGATAAATCTAGCTCATAAACTCCCTGCTTTAATTCCGTAAAACCCAGTTTATTTTTTAAACCTTGTGGAAACCGTGTACTCACCGCATAAAGATTAAACTCAGATTCCGCAACTAATGGCTCACCACCTAACTGCTTGCGATAATTGACATAATGACCAATTAGCTCATTAATCGCCCACACATCAAAACTTTCACGCATAGACTTATAACTAAGCAAATTATGCTGATTTAAATTCTCCAAACCATCTGGCAAAACACCTTCAAATTCACCCTGTTCTTTATGCAAAATAACAACATCTAAAAACTGTTGCTGCAAGGATAAATCTTTTTCTAATTCCACCGAATAAGGCGTATCCGTAAAATAATCGGTTAAAAATATACCAAAAAGACGATGCCAGTTAATCATCTTAAAATTAACCTGAAAATCATTACCCTTAACAAACGACTTGCCTGTTCCACCATCATATTACACCTCTTGCTGTAAATATTTTAACCGTTGATTAACCGCAACAATCAATTCGTCAACACTTTCGACAACCTCAGTGTATTCAAATTCACGAATTTTCGCGGTGCCTTCTAAATCAATCTTTCTAGGATAAACCATCACTTTACCACCAGGTGCAGTCGTTTCCATTTCTGGCGCAATATCACAAGGATAAACAATACTTGGTACGCGGCATTTACCTGCTTGCGAGTACAAATTAGTCACCAAAGAGTCGGCAATTCCCAACACACATTTGGCAATGGTATTAGAAGTCGTCGGAGCCATCACAAATGTATGATAATGGCCTTTATAAAATAGTCCTACAGGGGGGGCAGAGGCGGCTTTATCACGATAAACAGATATTCTGGCGCGAACTTCTTTCAAATCCACCCCATACATTTTTAATACCTCTTCACCTGCTTGACTAAGATAAAGATCGACATTATCCAAGGTAAGCATAAATTCTAAACATTCTTCTATATAATGACCTGAGCCAGTAATTGCCCAAGCTAAACGCGGTTGATTCATTAGTCTATTCATAGATTACAGGATTCGCTATTATACTCGAAGCCATCCTCTTAAACCTTGTGATGATTTCACACTTAACGATTCACCAAGCTACAGGAGCTTTAACCCATGTTCAAAAACATCGAAAAACCACTTATTATGGGGATTTTAAACGTAACGCCCGACAGTTTTTCTGATGGTGGTCGTTATAACAGCGTTGAAGCCGCCTGCCATCAAGTTGAAAAAATGCTGCACGAGGGTGCTGATATTATTGATATAGGTGGCGAATCAACGCGCCCTAATTCCATTTCAGTCTCATCAGGTGAGCAAATTGCGCGAGTAATTCCTGCGATTAAAGCGATTAGAAGTCGATTATCCAGTGATGTGTTAATCAGCATCGACACCACCTTAAGCACCGTCGCAAAAGCGGCTTTAGATGCAGGTGCTAATCTTATTAATGATATTTCTGGTGGCGGTAATGACGAGAAAATATTAACGGTTGCAGCGGAAGCGGATTGCCCGATTATTCTGATGCACATACAGGGTACGCCGCAAACCATGCAAGATAATCCTTGTTATGATGATGTGGTGGTCGAAGTATTGGCTAGTTTGAATAGCAGTATTAACAATGCTTTACAAGCAGGGGTTAAGCCGCATAATATCGCCATTGATGTCGGTATCGGTTTTGGTAAACGTAAACAGGATAATATTGATTTACTAGCGCATTTAGATCAATTTGTCGCGACAGGTCATCCTGTTTTATTAGGCACAAGTCGCAAGCGTTTTATGGGAAGTCTATGTGATGTTTCGGAACCTGAGGAACTAGTCACCGCAACGGCTGCGACTACCGCTTTAGGTGTTATGGCAGGGGTACAAATGTTTAGGGTTCATGATGTTAGAGAAAATCGTCACGCAGCTGATGTTGCTTGGGCGATTAAACAAGCGTAAATAATTAATTGATGAGCCTTTGCAAAGCTTAAAAGTGAAAGTCACGACTCTTATATTGATATATAGACAATATTGACGTAATATTTAATTTGCGATGTTTCATTAAGAGTTAAAAAATGATTAGAAAATTTGGTGTCCGAAATTTTTACTGTTTTAAAGAAGGCGTTGAAATTAACTTTGAATTTGATGGTCACGTCCCTGCTTCAATAAAACAAGATCGGGATGTAACCTCAATATTAGGTATAAAAGGTGCGAATGGTTCAGGTAAAACTAATATCATCAAAGCGTTGAGTTTTCTTAAAGGTTTTTGTTATTTTTCTGCTGACTCTGATTTAGAAAGTAAAATGCTTTTTGAATCTTTTGCAAAAAATACTGGATCGACTGAGTTTTATATTGATTTTGAAATAAATGGAAGTAAATATTATTATGAACTTGAGCTAACAAAAGAGCATGTTATTAGGGAAGAGCTATATCGAAAAAAATCAAGGAAAGTTCTCATTCTAAAGCGAGAGTTAAATAATATTAGTTTTTCTATTCAGGAGTTATCTGAAATAGAAACTATTAAATTAAGAAAAAATACTTCTATCATCAGTCTATTTAATAAATACAATTTTGAGTCAGAGATGATTGACTTAAAAAACATTAATAATTTCTTCTTTTATGTCATAACCAATGTTAATGATAAAGGTTATGTTGATGCTAATTTGGACTTACAATATTTATTAGAAAGTTATTCTAGCACTACTTCTCTTTTTGATTTTGTCAAAGAAATAGTAATGATTGCGGACGAAGGCATTAAAAATATTGAAATTAAAGAAACAGTGAATGAAAAAGGGGAAAAATTATACTTTTCTCTTTTTCAGCACAAAACAATGGAAGGAAAAGATTTCTTTTTAACACTTAATGAAGAGTCAAGTGGGACTAAAAGACTCTTTGAAAAAATGACTTGGTATTGGACGGTATTGGCAAGTGGCGGGTTATTAGCCATAGATGAATTTGATATTCACCTTCATGCGATGGTTTTACCCAAAATTTTAGATTTATTTTTAAACAAAGAATCTAATCCGAATGGGGCGCAATTTATCTTTACTGCTCACAATACAGAAATCATTGATTGTCTTGGAAAATATAGAACCATTCTAGTCAATAAGGAAGACAATGAAAGTTATTGCTACCGCCTTGATGAAATTACAGGCAGTATGATTAGAAACGACCGCCCGATAACCCCGCTTTATCTGGATGGAAAAATTGGAGGGATTCCGTCAAATATTTCTGATAATAAGGGAGTTGAAATTCATGGGACGATTTAATAATGCTAAGAAAAATAAATTTTTAAAGACAGTCCCTCAATCAGATATAGAAACTTCAAATATAGCAACGCGTTGTAAATTTAATTTTTCTTATTTTGATGCCAATCAGCCAGCAGGGCAAGATTTCAGCGATTGGGATAGTGATAGCGGTTTAAACTCATTGGCAACGCTTTTAAATAAAGTAAAAGACTACACAAGAGAACCGTTATCTTACTGGCGAGAACAAAGAGTTGGAGGCGGCGGACTTAAAGTTTTAGCCTATTACGGTGCTTTTCCTAAGAAATCTGATTTTACACCACCCCCTAATGTACCGCACGACGTATCTTGGGCTAGATTTCGCTTAGGGAACAAAGTTAGATTGATTGGTTTTGTGATTCCTGAGAAATTTTCAAATAAAGATTCTAGCCGCGATTCAAATAAATACTATTATGATTGCAATACTTTCTATGTTGTATTTTTAGATCGTGAGCATGTGTTTTATAAAACCGAACAAAAATAGAAAATGTAACATCAAATTACGCTGAAATATCGCGCCTCAATTTTCCAACAGACTGTATAAACGCTTATGCAATTAACTGTAGAACAAGCAAGCTCTCTCGCGCCAAATGCTAACACCCTAAAAAGAGCGCAAAAACTCGCAAAACCTGCCAGCTTTAAAAATGCAGGCGCAAATGAACGCGCGGTCTGGGCTGCGGTTAAAGGTAGCGGCAGTGATTATCAAACCTTTGTTGATTTAGAGGGGATTGCTTATAAATGCTCTTGCCCTGTGCATAATCATCCCTGCAAACATGCTTTATCGTTAATGTTATTTGCCGCTGCGCAATCATTACCCGATCATAATTTACCCGATGAGTTACAAACGTGGCTGAATAAACGCGATGCGGCTAAGACGCGCAAAGAAAATAAAACCAGCGAAGTTAAAGACCCTAAAGCTCAAGCAAAGCGACTTAAAGAGCGCGAAAATAAAGTAAAACAAGGCATTATTGAGTTAGAACATTTTTTAGAAGATGCGGTACGAATGGGCTTAGGTGAACTCGCTAAACGTAAAGAGGATAGTTGGGATAAAATTCAGCGGCGTTTGATTGATGCGCAAGCTAAAGGATTGGCAACACGAATCGACTGGATGCGTCAGCAAATGCGTTATCAACCGCACTGGACAGAAGCTGTTTTTCAAGCTTTGCTAGAGCTGCATTTACTCATCTCCGCTTATCACCATCAAGATAAACTATCGCCTGAATTTGCGGCGGATGTGCGTGAATATGTCGGGTGGAATCGCACTAAAGATCAAATTCTTAGTCCTGATACTCAGTTTGAAAATTGGCTGGTACTCAATCAGGCGATTCGTTATGAATCAGGCTTATATATTCAAAGTATCTGGCTACAACATCTCACCAAACATAATATCGCTTTAGTGCGTAATTTTGCTGTACCGCAAAGTCGTGAGAGTTTAAGCGGTGGTTATCTCGCAGGTTCGGTAATTGAAGCGAAGGTGGATTATTATTCCACACATTTTCCTTTACGCGCTTTAGTCGAACGTAAAAGCAATTTTGAGCAACGAAATTTTACGACTAAGGAATGGCAAAACTTAGAGCAAAACGCATTTGCTAATTTAGACACCGCAATACGCTATGCGCGTGATTGTCAGTGTAAAAATCCTTTTCTGCATGAAATCCCTTTAATCATAAATAATTTGCGTTTAGTGATGAAAGGCGATGTTGTCACCTTTGCCGATAGTGATAATCGTTTATTAGCGTTAAACCGTGATTTTAATCAAACATGGCAATTATTAAGTTTAATGGGGGTTGAAAATGCCTGTGTGTTTTTGATTTTTGATGGTAAAACCGCAAAACCTTGGGCATTAGCTCAAAACGGTGTTTGGCAAGCATTTGATATGAACGAGGGCGAAGATGAGTGATTTATACGCATGGCAACGGATTGCGGTTTTAGGGCTAAATAATCATAGTGGTAGCTTACCTATTTCTGAAAATATCGCTGCCGTTTATCCTGATAAATCAGAGGCAGACCCTGTAAAATGCTTTCTTGATTTAGCCGCCTTAACCTATGGCAGCAATGCCTTTGCTTCATTGCCAGAAAAAGAAGGTTTCGATGAATTACCTGCTTTACCATCTGAATCATTAGCCACCATTTCAGATGGCCTAGCGAAACAATTTCAGCCTTATCTACGAAAACATGTCTTTCATGGTTTATTATTCGCCTTATTTCAAAAAAATCTACATATCCCAGAACGCTGGTTGCAAACGAGTTTAAAAGCCTGTCAAAATGATAGTTCTTTAACTGAAATGTTACGCGCAGTTATCAGTGAAAAATTACGCTGGTTAGCCGCCCTTAATCCTGAGTGGCACAAGGTTTTAAATACGGACGATAGATTGACTCATCTCCCGCTGTCATTACAATTAATCGCGTTGGAAAAACTACCACCAGAGAATTTAACTACGAAAACCATCGAAAATTGGGCGCAGCTTACTCCTACTAATTCAGTACATTGGCTTAGTTATTGTCATCAAGCGAGTGAAGAATCTTTAAATTCTTTATTGGCATTAAGTCGCAAAGAACGTAGTCGTAAAACGCGCCGTGTTTTATTACGTTTACTTGCCGTGCATGATATAGATGAATTACAAACCCAAGCGAGCAAGCTGCTAGAGAATTTTTTAAGCAGTAAAAGTAAGGTATTACGCGATAATGTGG
>WTBX01000406.1 GCA_013138855.1 Methylococcaceae bacterium | reverse complement strand
CATCGCTCCCCTTTCTGCGTTGTAACGATTAATGTAGTATGTTATTTAAATTAAGGTAGAAAAACATTTACCATGAATTTACAAACTCAAACTAAACTCGAAGACAGCATTACTTACGACCCTGCTGTCGCTTTGGCATTCTTTCAGCGTTTTGGCGAATCAGTCTCTGTTAAGCAAGGGAAAAAGATTTTTTCTCCTCAAAAAACTAATCTTTTATCAATCTTTCAAAGCGATAAAATATATTTGTTAGAAGATGGAGAGTTAACGGTTAAAAGCACAGAAAACTTTGACCATCTTGAACCTAGCGAAATATTTGGTGAATTTACCCCCATCAGTAAAAAATATAGTACTGTTATTGCCGCGACTCCTTGCAAACTAATCACCCTCACTGAAAATCAACTCTTAGAAGGACTTCGCTGTCAGCCAGAATTTATATTAATGCTGATGGGACTTTTTGTTAAATATCTTCGAGACTCACATTTTAATGTTAAAAATCAACAACAAGAACGTATAACATTATTATCTCCAAAAGAAATGGAGGGAGCTTTACCCGCCGAAATGGTAGAGACACTGGTAGAGTTAGTCGGAAGTAATTTAATTCTGGAGATACCCAAAAAACGAGTCGTTCTCAGAGAAGGCGGCTCTGCCATGTTGATGTATATAATTATTAAGGGTTATTTAGTGACCTTTGTTGGAAAAAAAGCGATATGGCGAAGCGGGGCTGGTGATGTTGTTGGGGAAATTGCGCTTATAGATCAAGACCATCGAACGGCATCTGTTATGGCTGAAACCCATTGTTCATTACTTGCTATCGACCATCAAACACTTTTTGATTTAGTTGAAAAGTTACCAACACGCTAACGGTGACACCGATTCTTAAATACGGATGGGAGCGAGTTGTTGTTCTTTGTTGCTTATTGCTGGTTGGCTGTACGTCTGCTGAAATACAAGCTAACAAACCTTTAAATGAAGGTAAACAACTCGCCTTTACCCGTAGCAAAGGCAATTGCCTTGCTTGTCATGCAATTGACGATGGTGAACTTGCAGGCAATATCGCTCCAGAATTAAAAAATATCTCCCAGCGTTTTAAAACTAAACTCGAATTAAAACACTTTATCTGGGATGCTACCGTCTTTAATTCTGAAACTGTCATGCCGCCTTTTGGCAAAAATAAAATCCTTAGCGAGTCAGAAATTGATAAAATTGTTGATTACTTGTGGCAACTATAAAATAGAATCAAATACTTTCTGTTTTGGAACCACGGCTTTAGCCGTGACAACGCTGGCAATCTGACGAGCTTTTATATTCTTGTCACGTTGGTGTAATTGCAACCGCTTTCGATGCTAAAGCATCGGCTCCAAACACATTTCTGTTTTGGAACCACGGCTTTAGCCGTGACAACGCTGGCAATCTAACGAGCTTTTATATTCTTGCCATATTGGTGTAATTGCAACCGCTTTCGATGCTAAAGCATCGGCTCCGAGTGAGCCATCCACCGCCTCTTTTTTCATTCAAAACATTCAAGCCCCCCGTGACCGAACTCGAACATTTCTTTAGTAGCGAAGGACAACTAGCCAAAATCATAACAGGCTACCAACCTCGTACCGCTCAAACCGAAATGGCAAGCACCGTTGCTAATGCCATCGAATCCAAACAGCACCTAATCGCCGAAGCAGGCACAGGTACAGGGAAAACCTTTGCCTACCTAATTCCTGCAATCCTATCAGGTAAAAAAGTCATCGTCTCCACAGGTACAAAAAACCTGCAAGAGCAGCTTTTTAATAATGACCTGCCGCTAATCCGTAAAGCCTTAGAAGATCCCTTCAAAGCCACTTTATTAAAAGGACGTAGCAATTATTTTTGTCATTACCGCCTCGCGACGGCTTTAGAAGCTGCACAAGGTTTTAGTGCGTCAGAAACCAAATTATTAACCAAAATAAAATCATGGTCTAAAAAAACCAGAGACGGTGATATTGCAACGATGGCGGATATTAGCGAAACCAATCCGATCTGGTATCAAGCGACCTCAACCCGCGACAACTGCTTAGGGCAAGAGTGTCCTAATTCTGAAGAGTGCTTTCTCGCCAAAGCCAGACGCAAAGCCCAATCCGCTGATGTGATTATCGTCAATCATCATTTACTCTGTGCCGATTGGTCAGTGAGGGAATCAGGGGGTGAATTATTACCCGATGCCGAAGTGATTATTCTTGATGAAGCCCATCAACTCGCCGAAATCGCTTCCAACTTTTTAGGATTATCCTTAAGTGCTAAATTATTCGTGGATTTAGCCGATGATACTTTAGAAGAATATTTTAAAGACGCAAAAGATATGCCCGATTTGCGTACCGCTTGCGAAGATTTAAAACACGAAGTCCAAGATTTACGCCTCGCTTTCGGCACGCAATTGAGAAAAGGCGAATGGAAAGAAGTCGAAGCTAACCCCAAAATCAGCAGCGCGTTACAAAGTTTAAACGAACAATTACAGCGTTTAGAATTACATTTAAAACAAGCCTCGGTTAAATCAGCAGGCTTAGAAACCTGTCATAACCGTTGCGAACAAGTATGCGAACAATTAGAAAGCATTTTAAGCAATAACAACGGTGGCACCATTCGCTGGTTTGAAACCCATAGACTTAGTTTCACCTTAGGCTGTACGCCTTTGGATATTGCCTCAGAATTTAAAGCCTTTATGCAGCAACATCCCGCCACATGGATATTTACCTCAGCAACGTTAAGCGTCGCTCATCGTTTTGACCATTTCGCCAATAATTTAGGCTTGCAAGGTGTTAGTAGCTATAGCTGGGGCAGTCCGTTCGATTATCCCAATCAAGCCCTGTTTTATCATCCCAAAGGCTTACCGCAACCTAATGACCCCGATGCTATCGAACGTATTATTGAATTTGCCATCCCTGTGCTTGAAGCCAGTCAAGGACGCGCATTTTTCTTATTTACCAGTTATAGAGCGTTGAATCGAGCGGAAGAATTATTAGCGGATAGATTGGATTACCCTTTATTAGTCCAAGGTAAACGTCCAAAAGGATTATTACTTGATGACTTTAAGCGGCTAGGTAACGCCGTATTATTAGGCACTTCAAGTTTTTGGGAAGGCGTTGATGTGCGTGGTGAGGCTTTATCTTGTGTCATTATCGAC
>WTBX01000422.1 GCA_013138855.1 Methylococcaceae bacterium | reverse complement strand
ATCAAATATCTAATTTTCCTCAATTTGAAGGAGCTGGCGTATATGCACTCTTTCTTAAATCAACGATAAATACTTGTTATCATGAGTCAACACCTTCGCCAAACGGACAAAATTAGTTTTTAAAAATAAAAAATAGTCAAATTAAGTAAAATTCTGGGTTACGACACCACAGAAGCTACGAAATTTGACTATGAATGAAATAATAACAACGCTTGAAGCCCTTAGTCCAGCCTTATGCTCGCGGACTATGAACCAGCTAATCGTCATTGTTGAAGCAACGTTGGCGATGACAGGACGCGTCACGATGCTGGGAATTTCTCGATGGACAGAAAAAGGCGGCAGTTATCGCACCCTTCAACGATTTTTTAAAGAAGAGCATGACTGGGCGCAATTACGCTGGCTGTTGATTAAGCAACATCTTGGCATTCAAGCAAAAGTATTTCTTATCGCGGGAGATGAGGTTGTCGATACGAAATCAGGCAAAGAAACTTATGGTTTGGGGACATTTTTTTCATCAATTCAAAACAAAGCCATTCCAGGATTATGTTTCATTGCGCTTTCGTTAATCGATGTTGAAACGCGAAAGGCTCATCCATTGATAATGGAGCAATTGATACGCGAAGATGTCAAAAAAACCGCACCCAAAGCCGTTAAAAAAGGAAAAGCTGGAAGACCTAAAGACAGCAAAAATAAAAGCCGTTCCGATGTGAAATTATCGCCTTTTTTAAGCCAGTTGCAAGGTTGTATTCGACAAGCATTATTGTTGATAGGCTGCGATATACAAGTCGTCTACTTTGTTTATGATGGTGCGTTAGGCAACAATGCGGCGGTACAGATGGTCAAGCAAACAGGACTGCATTTGATTTCAAAAATGCGTCATGACTCGGTGTTATATTTTCAATATACAGGCGAATATTCGGGCAGAGGACGACCTAAAAAATACGGTGATAAAATTACTTTAGACAAGCTAACCGAGGCTTATCTTTGCTCAACAACAATAGAGAAAAATATCCAGACTTGTGTTTATCAAATTCAGGCATGGCATAAGAATTTTCCTGATTTATTGAACGTGGTTTACATCGTTAAAACCAACCTCAAAACGGGCAGAATAGCCAAAGTAATTTTATTTAGCGATGATGTAAGTTTAGCAGCGGCTACGTTGATTGATTATTACTCATTACGTTTTCAGATTGAGTTTAATTTTCGTGATGCCAAGCAATATTGGGGGCTTGAAGATTTTATGAATATCAAAAAAACGCAGGTGAATAATATGGCGAATTTTTCCCTGTTCATGGTGACGTTTTCACAGCTATTATTGCCTAAAATAGAGGGCATAAATCCTGAAAGTATGTCGGATTTAAAAACCTTCTACAGGGCGCGTAAAATCACGCTTCGGATTATTAATTCACTCGGCATTAAGGCTGATGAAATTTTAATTGACGACAAAATCTTCCAAGCCGCAGAACTCGGCAGAACTCATGCTGAAACTGCATGATTTTTGGCGAAGGTATTGACCATTACAACAGAATGAATACTCTTTTTCTTGGTACTTCTGTATAACAGCATTTTCTTTACGGATACCTAATCTCACTAAAGAGCAGCTACATGTGGGACATATTTGAGTTTTCATATTTGATAGCATGTTAAATTTTTTTGGAGAATTTTCTGAGTTGCAACTGCTATGCTTTTATAGAGCAACAAAAGGAAAATTAAGTATTCAGTATATAACGGCATTAGAAAATTTGACATTACCTAAACTAATAAACCTTAAGAGTGTATTCGCTATTGATTCGCCTTATAACTACAAGAAAAACGAGCATTTATCTTGTACTCAGGAAAACATAAAAATATGGTTGAAAACCCGCAAAAAAAGTATAGAGAAAATCTATGTCATGTTGCTCATATTCTTTTATTTTTTGAGTGGGTATTAAAGCACATTAGTGTTTTCTGATATTGATCATGTACAAAGGAATCCTTACCGTCCCCCAATAAGCTAGCATATCCTACATGGCTCAATTTAATCTCATGCTCGACTAAAATCGTGGCTGCTGCGTAACATCAGATATTAATCCATATAAATTTTTGGGATCATCCAGTTCAGGTATTAAAGTCAAATCTGTCCCTAGCTGATAGTCTTCTGCCAATGCATAAACCACACGCAGAATAGAAAAGTCTTCTAATGCAAAACCTACCGAATCAAACACAGTAACCTCCTGTGCATTAACTCTTCCTGATTTCTTATTACTCACCAATTCCCATAATTCAGCATAAACATTGTTTTCAGAACATTGCTGAATTTCACCCTCAATCAAACTCTGCGGAAGATACTCAACCACAACCTTGGCTTGCTTTAACAACACAATATCTAATTCTGTTTTATTAGGGCAATCGCCCCCCATTGCATGAATATGCGTTCCTTGTGCAATATCATTTACAGTAAACAAACATTGCTTTTTCTTTGCCGCCGTTGCAGTTACTACAATATCAGCAGCAGAAACCGCTTCGATTACATTTTGACAAGCAACAAGCTGGAAACTTTCTCCCGTCATATTTTTGGCAAATTTTTTCATTGCCAAACTATCGCTATCATAATAACGAACCTCATCCAGCGGAAAAAAACTTGCAAAACACATTACTTGAAATTCAGACTGCGCTCCCGTGCCAATAATTGCCAATTTTTTAGAATCAGGACGCGCCAAATATTTTGCCGCTAAAACACCTGTTATTGCTGTTCGCAATGCCGTTAATAACGTCATTTCCGTTATCATTAACGGATAACCACTACTAACCTCACTTAATAAGCCGATGGCGACAACACTCAACTGACCTTTAGCTGGATTTTGAGGATGACCATTCACATACTTAAAGCTATATAGGTGCTTATTCGAACACGGCATTAATTCAATCACGCCATGTGCGTAGTGAGTCGCATGGCGTGGTGATAAATTAAACTCATTCCAATGTGAAAAATCCAGCTCCATCGTGTTCATAACACGTTGAAAGAAACATGTTAGTCCAACTTTATGAATTAAATTCCGTACATTATCAATCGTTAAAATTTTCATCTTATAAATTTTCACGTTTGGAGGAAGTGTTGTGATATGCAAAGTTTATGAAATCTGTTGTACTTTAGGAATGCGGTTTTAATAACTTACGAAACTATATCTGTTAACTTAATAAAACTTATAAACCATGAAGGGCATGAAGAACATGAAGTTTTAATGATTTTATCTTCATATTCTTCATGCCCTTCATGGTAAAAATATATTTTAAGTTTCGAGTATTATTTAATCTTCATCCCTTAGTGCCAGATTTTGGCAAATTTTCGCAGACTATATTTTTTTCCAAGGACTCTGCATAATCGCCATTCATAATTTTCATACCTAATTTGTTAACAGTATCCGCTCTTTTTAAATTATGCTTAGTTATGTTAATACAGTGTATCGCTATTTTTTCTCGGGCGCGTGTGCAAAACTCGTCTGCTAATTCAATACTTTCTGGACTTTCGTCCTTGGCAGCACGCTGACAAGTAACGGTCATCACCGATAGCAACGTAGCAATCTGCGCACATTCACCCAGTAATAGCTGACGTTGTTCTAAGCGTGTTTCAAACTTGAGTATTTGTTGCGTAGGGTCTTTTAGAAAGTAATTTATAGCGATTTGACGACAATAATTTAGATATTCAGTCGTAATCTTAATAATCATCATGCATTTAAAACGTCGTTGCATTTTCCCTACATAACGCAAATGTTGAGACAATGGCTTAGGAATATTTTTTTTCGGTATTTTATTGGGTTGAAAACAACTTTTTGCATAACTCCCAGCGAATTTAATTGAGTTAGTAAACCTTTGGCTTATAGGTATTTCTTGGTCGGTTATTTTTTTATACTCTTTTAATAAATCGTTGAGCAGGCAACGCATAATATAGAGTTTCAGTACGTTTGACCCACCTTCACCTATTTTCATCATTCGCGCACTGCGAAATAAGCGTTCCACGCCAATGGCTGTATCACCTCGACTTTTCTGTGATGCGTAGCTTTCATAACCTCGACCGCCGCGCAATTGCAATGTTTCATCAGCTATATCGACTAGAGCGTGTGAACTAAATAATTTCAACATCGCAGCTTCCAGACGAATATCAGTATTTGGCTGGTCAGCAAAGGCGGCAACAAATTGCAAAAAGGATTCGCAGGCATAAATGGACGCATTCATATTGACTAATTGTTCGGTATTAAGCTCATGTTCGCCAATCGGCTTGCCGCCTTGAACACGTTCTTTTCCCCACCAGCGAGCGACACGCCCCAAGTGTTTCATCATCCCTAATGAAATTGCCGAAATATTAATACGACCTGAACCGAGGTTCATAAAGGCAATCTTCAAGCCATCCCCTATTTCACCAACGATGTTTTCCTTGGGGACTTTAACCTTATCCAGTTTAATAGCGGCATTAGGTAAACCATGCCAACCACAAAATGATAACGGTTTGACAGTAATACCAGAGTATTCACGCTCGACGATGAATGCGGTAATGCGTTTGCGTGGATCAAGCTGACTAATATCTTCCTCAGGAAAAGC
>WTBX01000144.1 GCA_013138855.1 Methylococcaceae bacterium | reverse complement strand
CGATTACCATCCTCTACTAAATCATCGGCTAATAAGACCGCAAAGGGTTCGTTACCTATTACAGGTTTAGCACAAAGTACCGCATGACCAAGACCTAAAGCTTCGGTTTGACGGATAAAAACACAAGAAATATGAGGCGGAAGAATACTTCTAAGTACTTCTAGCGTTGCAGTTTTCCCTTTTTTTTCTAACTCGGTTTCAAGCTCATAAGCTTTGTCGAAATGGTCAGGAATTGAGCGTTTATTTCTACCCGTAATAAAAACCATAGTTTCAATGCCTGCTGCGACGGCTTCTTCAACTGCATATTGAATTAAAGGCTTATCGACAATCGGCAGCATTTCCTTAGGATTAGCTTTTGTAGCGGGTAAAAAACGAGTACCTAATCCTGCGACAGGGAAAACGGCTTTAGTAATTTTTTGTTGCATTGATAGTCCTTTTAAATTTTAGAGGAGTCCAATAGCTTTAGCTATTGGCGAGTTGAAAAACTGAATTCAAGAGGCGATAGTTGTAAAGCGAAAGTTTTCGTCACAATTATTCACGCCAATAGCTAAAGCTATCGGACTCCAAATTTTAGATATTTTTTAATTGTATATCTCGTTCTTGTTAAAACTTCATGCTCTTCATGGCACCAATAGAAGTGTTTGAATTAACCTTAATTAAGCTGGCTAAAAGGGAGCGAGGAAACCGTTTCAACGGTTTATAGAAATGATAGAAGACTGATAGTTACTCTTCTACAGCAGGAACTAACACGGTACGAACACCATTATGCTCTGGCGCACTAATGACACCCGCCGCTTCCATGTCATCAATCATCCGAGCAGCACGGTTATAACCAACTTTTAAACGCCGTTGTACACTGGAAATTGAGGCTTTACGGCTGCTAATGACAAACTCCACCGCTTCATCATATAACACATCCGTTTCTGACCCTGTTCCCCCTTGGTTCATTTTATCTAAACCAGGAATAGGCACGTTGGATTCTTCTAAAATATTAGTCAAATAATCCGTAGGGGCAGTGCTTTTTAAAAAAGCAACCACTTTATGTACTTCCGCATCCTCAACGAAAGCACCATGCGCTCTAATCGGAATACTCGTTCCCGACGGTAAATACAACATATCACCATTACCGAGCAAGCTTTCCGCCCCACTTTGGTCAAGAATAGTTCTTGAGTCGATACGTGATGAAACTTGAAACGAAATTCGCGTAGGAACGTTCGCTTTAATCAACCCCGTTAACACATCAACCGAAGGTCTTTGAGTCGCTAGAATTAAATGTATTCCCGCCGCTCGCGCTTTTTGTGCTAAACGCGCAATTAACTCTTCGACTTTTTTACCCACAATCATCATCATATCGGCAAGCTCGTCGATTACGATGACAATATTTGGTAACGTTTCTAACTCAGAGGCTCTTTGTTTGCCTTCAAATAATGGGTCGGCCTGAAACAGAGGATCAAGAATGGGTTCACCTGCCTCAATCGCTTCATTAATTTTATAATTAAAACTAACTAGGTTTCTAACGCCTAATTTTGACATTAATTTATAACGGCGTTCCATTTCGCCAACCGCCCAGCGTAGCGCGTTACTCGCCTCTTTCATATCGGTGACAACAGGCGTTAATAAATGCGGAATACCTTCATAAACAGACAATTCTAGCATTTTTGGGTCTATCATTATCAGCCGTACTTTTTTAGGGTCAGATTTATAAAGTAGACTTAAAATCATGGTGTTAATGGCAACCGATTTACCTGAACCTGTCGTCCCTGCCACCAATAGATGCGGCATTTTTCCTAAATCTGCCATCACAGGTTTACCCGCAATGTCTTTACCTAAAGCCAAAGTCAGCGGGGATTTTTCTTCTTCAAAGCTTTTTGAATTAATCAAATCACTAAAGGAGACAATTTCGCGTTCTTTATTAGGAATTTCTAAGCCAATGACAGGTTTGCCGTGAATAATATCCACGACTCTTACCCGCGAAACCGACAAGCCTCGCGCCAAGTCTTTAGTTAACCCCGTAATACGACTGACTTTAACACCGGGTGCAGGTAATAATTCAAAACGAGTAATCACAGGGCCAGGATGAATATCGACCACCTGAACAGAAATATTAAAATCGGCTAAGACAGTTTCAACAAGCGCGGCAATCGCGTCTAAATCGGCTTTTGAATAGCCTTTAACCTTTTTATTATTACGTTGTACCAGCAAAGAGCTATCAGGCAATGCAGTCTGATAAGAAGGTTCTTGGGTATGTTTATATTTATCTTTTTTAGAGGCTTTAGCCGCTTTCTTTTTCGATGGAGCTTTAGTAGCCTTCTGTTGATTAGTCGCTGGAGAATTGTAGCGTTCATCATCCATCGTCAAACCTTTAAACATATTAATAAAGAATAAACAGGTGTAATGACCTAGCGTATCCATGACTTTAAACCACGATAAGCCTGTAAACGCAGTCATCCCAAATATAAATATGCCTAAAATAAAAAGCTGGGCGGGGTAGTCACCGATAAGAAGAATCATCGCATCCCCTGTTACCTCGCCTAAAATACCCCCGCTGCCATGCGGTAATTCAATAAATAAACGCGGCACATAGAGATAGAAAATTGCAGCTCCAGTAAGAATGGTAATAAATAAACCACCCGCATAAAGAAAGGATGCCATTTTGCTACGATCAGAGGGTCTATTTTTAAAAAATAAAACACCTTGCCAGATGAGCATAAATGGAAACGAATACGCCATAAAGCCAAATAGGCTTAAGCTAATATCAGCCACCCACGCGCCAACAAAACTTCCAAGGTTTTCCACCTCAGACGAAGTACCGCTATGACTCCAAGCCGCGTCATCGTGACTAAAGGTAAATAAGCTAACTGAAAAACACAGAGCTAAAATTAAACAAACGACTAATAGAGTGCTTTGAACGCCTCGAAAATCTTTTTCTTCCATTACTGCTGCCATAAAACGCTCTCGGCTAGGTATATTAAGAGATAAATCATAATTATAGATGATATTTGTAGAATTTACATGAAATCCACAGAGTCTAAATGTAATCACCTTTAATAAGT